>JALOSK010000040.1 GCA_025458465.1 Sandarakinorhabdus sp.
CGGTCCGTGCGATAGATCATCTTCACATCAAGGCCGTTGATGTTGTGATCGGCCAGGCTGTCGATGAAGCGGGCAAGGTTGCGCGAAGGCGAATCCACCTCGCCGCCATTGTAGCGCCGGCGATTGGCCTGTGCCGGCGTTTCCACGGCCTTGGTGCCTTCGGAAAACACCCGCACATGGCCGGAATCCTTCATGCCGCTGGCGCCGGTGCTGTTGCCGATGATGTCGTTGTTCAGAACCGCTTCGACGTTCCAGTTGTGGGCGCGGGCGAAATCGGCCAGCACCTTGCCGCCGTTCAGCCCCTGTTCCTCGCCCGACAGCACGGCATAGACGATGGTGGCCGGGAACTTGTGCTGCGACAGCACGCGCGCCGCCTCGATCACGGCGGCGGTGCCGCTGCCATCATCGTTGGCACCCGGCGCATCGCCCTTGGCATCGAGCGGATCGCCGTTGCGGCTGTCGATGTGGGCAGACATGATGATGAAACGATCCGGATCGCTGGTGCCGGGCTGGATGGCCAGCACATCGACGATCTCGGTGGGGGTGGGCAGGCGCGGGCCGGTCACGGTTTCCGCCGGTTTCACGATGGTCAGGCAGTTGCCGCAGGCGGCGCTGAAGGACTGGAAGCGTGATTCCGCCCAGCGCCGGGCAGCGCCGATGCCGCGCGTCGCGCTCTTCGTGTCGCTGGCCGAATGGCGGGTGCCAAAGCCGACGAGGGCGGTGATGCTGGCCTTCAGTTCGGCTTCCGAAACACCCGCCGCCAGCGTGGGCAACGCCGGTTCGGCGGCCAGCGCCGGGACGGCAAGCGTTGCCAGGCCAGCCAGCAGCAGGGTTTTCGCGCGCATCATCACCGGGCCTCCCATTTCACAATTCAATGCGGCCGCTGTGATGAACGCCGGCCCATGCCTTGGCAAGCCCTGCGGTGCGTTGCAGCACCGGCGCGACACGGCCACAGCAGGGCCGCTGCGACGGCCATTTGGACAACATGACCGGCCTCTGCCGTCGTGGCATCGCCGTCGATTGAGGCGCCGCTGGAAGGGGGGCAGATCGCGTTTTCAGAGGCTGGTGCCAGTCACCTGGTCGTGGAGATATTCGACATTCTGCAAATGAGTCGCCCGGCCTGTGCAGGCAAAGCAAAGAGGCCCGTCCGTTGCCGGACGGGCCTCCTGTTCGCGTCTGGATTGACCGTGCGGATCAGGCCGCGACGGTGGCCGGGCGGCTGCTGCGACGGCGGGCCAGGCCCACCAGGCCGAAGCCGGCCAGCATCATCGCCCAGGTGCCGGGTTCCGGCACGGCGGCATTGAAGGTGCCGACCGAGTTGGCCGTGCGCCAGATTGCCAACCGCGAACTGCGTGCCGGACAGGCCGATGGTGAAGCCGAGGAATTCGGCCGGCGGGAAGCTGAACAGCGCGAACTGCACGTTCGAGAACGAGTCACCCGGAATGGTCACTTCGGAAGCGCCGGTGGTGCCGTTCACGTTGACTTCGATGAACCCGCCGAGGAAATCGAGCGACAGCAGATTGCTGCCAGCGGCGAAGGTGCGGCTCCCGATCACGAAATCTTCGGCAGCGGTGAACGAGAGGCTGCCGCCGGTCAACGACTGAACGAACCGGCCACCACCCAGATCGGTGGCAAAGCCCGAACCGGTCGCCGTGAAGTTGAAGATTGCATCACCACGCGCACGTTCACCAGTGTTGGGGTTGGTCAGCGTCGCGAACACGGTCGGCGTGCCAACGGTGCTCAGCGTGTAACCGGACGGACCGTTCACCAGCTGGATCGTGCCGGGATCATTTTCCAGATACTGGAAGATCCGGGTGCTGGCCTGCGCGGATGTGGCGGCAGCGGTGATGGCTGCAGCGGCCAGGAAAGATTTCAGAAACGTCCTCATTCTAGCGACTCCCTCTCTGGCTCGCCCCCATTGGCAGCCAGGCCTCGCTAGCCATGCGGAAGTCACGCAAACTCAACGTTTATTAACGCTCGCGTGCCTCAGATACGGCTTTTGGCAACGCTTGATTAACCGAACAGTCAGCCGCTGTAAACCCACTGTTTACGAAATTTTTATATCTTGTTAGCAAATTACAAAGAATAGCCAGCCAGCAAACGCCGGCCGCCCGCACACGGGAAAGCACACAAGAACGAATGAAAGGCGGCGTTCAGCCCGCCGGGCTGAGAAAGGCGACCAGCGCCCGCACCTTGGGTTGCCGCCATTGCGGCGTGGGCGCGGTGAGCCACCATTGGCCGGGCACCGCAATGCCTTCGTCCAGCGCCACAACGCGCCCACCGGCAATATCGCCGGCCGCCAACAGCGCCGGGACGCGGGTGCGGCCAAGCCCGGCCGCCGCCGCATCGATGGCCAGCCCGGCATCCGCCAGGGTGAAGGCGCTTTCCACGCACGGCGTTTCGGGATCAAGCGGGTGGGCAATGCACGGCGCATCCCCGCCGGCGCCGGGCGCCGCGACTGTCACCAGCCGCTCGTCACCCAGCGTGCGGCCGTGGATGCCCTCGGCCTTTGGTTCGCTGCCGAAATGGATGGCGAGATCAAGATTGGCCTGGGTGAAATCCACCTCGCCATCCTCGTGCGCGGTGATGGAAAAGCGCAGGCCGGGATTGTCGCGGCCATAATCCGCCAGCCGCGCTGCCAGCCATTTGGCCACCAGTGCGCGCGGCGCGGCAAGGCTGAGCACCCGGCTGGACTGGCCGGCCTGCGCCAGCCGCACGGCATCTTCAAAGGCCAGGAAGCCACGCTGCAGGGCCGGCAGCGCCTGTTCGGCCTCTGGCGTGAGTTCCAGATTGCGCGTGAGGCGGCGGAACAGCACGACGCCCAGCGTTTCTTCCAGGGCGCGGATCTGCTGCCCCACGGCAGCCGGTGTGACGGCCAGTTCATCGGCGGCGCGGGTGAACGACAGGTGCCGCGCTGCGGCTTCGAACACGCGCAGGGCATTCAGGGGCAGATGGGTACGCTTCATGGGGTGAGTGTGGCCGCTGGCGGAGGCCCGATCAATGCCGGAGACTCCATCCGGGCGCTTCAGTGAACCGCGGGCCGCTTGCCCGGCAGGTCGAGCGGGAAAGCCGGGATGGCAACGCTGAAGCGTTCCCCATCCTCGTTCATCATCACATAGCGGCCTTCCATGCGGCCCGATGGCGTGGGCAAGGGGCAGCCCGACACATAATCATAGGCGCCGCCCGGCGCGATCAGTGGTTGCACGCCCACGACGCCATCGCCCACCACTTCCTCGGTGCGGCCGTCGCCATCGGTGATGATCCAGCGCCGCGCCATAAGCCGCACGGGCGCATCACCGGCATTTTCCACCCGCACATGATAGGCCCAGACATGATAGCCGCGTTCGGGATCGGATTGTTCGGGCAGATAATGCGGCGCCACGCGCACGGTGATGCCGCCGGTGGTGGCGGCATAGGGAAACATCTGCCCGATCACGCTCATGACACGCCGGCTGCCTTCAGGGCCTGCGCCAGATCGTCGATCAGATCGGCCGGGTCTTCCAGCCCGATGGACAGCCGCAACATCCCCTCCCCGATGCCCATTTCGGCCCGCACCGCATCCGACACGGCGGCGTGCGTGGTGGAGGCGGGGTGCGTCATCAGGCTGCGGGAATCGCCCAGATTGTTGGAAATGTCGATGATGGCCAGCGCATCAAGCAATGCCTGCGCCTGCGCACGCCCGCCATCAAGGTGGATGGCGATGATCGTGCCGCCCGCGCTCATCTGCCGCTGCGCCAGCGCAAACTGGGGATGGCTGGCAAGGCCCGGATAGACAAGGCGCGGCACGCGCGCTTCAAGGAACTGCGCCACGGCCAGCGCGTTGTCGCATTGGCGGCGCACGCGCAGATCCAGCGTTTCCAGGCTTTTCAGCACCACCCACGCGTTGAACGGCGACAGGTTGGGCCCGGTGTGGCGGGCAAATGCCAGATAGGTCTCGTTGATCCACTTTTCCGTGCCGACCACGGCGCCAGCCAGCACGCGGCCCTGCCCGTCCATCAGCTTGGTGGCGGAATAGGCAACGATGTCGGCGCCATGCTCCAGCGGGCGCTGCACGATGGGGGAGGCAAAGGCGTTGTCCACCATCACCAGCGCGCCGGCATCGTGCGCCACATCGGCAATGGCGCGGATATCACACAGGTCGAGCCCCGGATTGGTGGGCGTTTCGAGGAAGAAGGCCTTGGTGTTGGGCCGCCGCGCCCTGGCCCAGGCGTCCACGTCGCCAGCGTCCACCGTGGTGGTCTCGATGCCGAAGCGCGGCAGGATCGTATCGACCAGCACGCGGCACGAACCGAACAACGCCCGGCCGGCCACCAGGTGATCGCCAGCCGAAAGGGTGGAGAGCAGCATCCCCGTCATCGCGGCCATGCCGCTGGCAGTCGCGCGCGCGGCCTCTGCGCCCTCGATCAGCGCGATGCGGCGTTCCAGCATCTCCACCGTGGGGTTCTGCAGGCGGCTGTAGGTCATGCCGGGGCGTTCACCGCGGAAGCGGGCGGCGGCTTCCTCGGCATTGTCGTAACAATAGCCAGAGGTCATGAAGATGGCTTCCGACGTCTCGCCCACCTCGGTGCGCATGGTGCCGCCGCGCACCATCTGCGTGGCGGGGCGCCACGTCTTGACGATATCGGGATCCTGGCCAGTCAAACGCTTCATGCGCGTTGCGATATAGAAGCCAGCCGCCATGCGCAATGAAGCGCGGCTTTATGTTGCCAAAGCGTCACCAGCAGCCGCCACAGGTGCCGCACCAGCTGGCGCCCCGCGTGAGATCAGCAGATACATCACCGGCGTCACCACCCGGCTGAGAAGGGTGGATGAGACCAGCCCGCCGATGATCACCCAGGCCAGCGGGCTGTACAGGCCAGACCCCGAAAGGGCGAGCGGCAACAGGCCGCCGATCGCCGTGACGCTGGTGAGCAGCACGGGCAGGAAGCGCACCTCGCCGGCTTCCTCGATGGCGTCCCGCAGGCCGCGCCCGGCGCTGCGCAGCTGGGTGGTGAAATCCACCAGCAGCAGGCTGTTCTTGATCTCGATGCCGATCAGCGCGACGAAACCGATCACCGCCGTATAGGAAAGGCTGTTGCCGGTGAGGAACAGTGCCACCAGCCCGCCGAACAGGCCCAATGGGATGACGCCGGCCACCACCAGCGTCTCGCGGAAGCGGCCGAACTCGATCACCAGCACGGCGAGGATGCCGAACACGGCGAGCGCAATGATCGGCCCCAGCCCGCCGAAGCTGCGCGCCGCCGTTTCCGCCTCGCCGCCCACTTCCAGGCGATAGCCTTCCGGCAGCTTCACCTTGTCGGTCACGGCCTTGACCACGGCCTCGTTCACCTTGGCGATCAGATAGCCATCGCGCACCTGGCTGTCGACATAGACAACCCGGCTCTGGCGCGAACGGTTGATGCGCGGCGGCGCGGAATCCAGGTAAGGCGCCGCTATCTCGCGCAGCGGCACGGCGCCGGCACTGCCGGGCAGGTAGATATCATCCAGCACCTTGATGTCGTGGCGCTCGGCCAGCGGCAGGCGGACCACGACATTGTAACTGTCGCCTTCCACATCGCGGAAGCGCCCCGCCGTTTCGCCGGCCAGGGCCAGCCGCAGCGTGCGCCGCGGCGCGCCCGGCGCCACGCCCAGCAGCGCGGCCTTGTCGCCATCAAGCCCCAGGTTGAGCCGCGGCGTGTCCACGGCCACGGCGTTGCGCACGTCGCGGGTGCCGGGCACGGCGCGCATCACCGCTTCCACCTCGCCCGCCAGACGCTTCAGCACATCCAGCTCCGGCCCGATGACCCGCAGCTGAATCGGCGCATCGATGGGCGGCCCGTTCTGGAAGATCTTGACCACGAACTGCGCGTCGGGGTTGCCGGCAAGCTTCTGCCGCAGCCGCTCCACCATTTCGGGGCTGCCCGGCTTTTCCCAGGCCTTCAGAGTCACCAGCACCTCGCCGATGTTGCTGCGCTGATCATTGTTCACCTGGTTGTAGAAGATGCGCGGATTGGCGCGGCCGATGTTGCTGGCGATGCCGGTGACGTTCGGTTCATCCTTCAGCGCGGCTTCCACTGCCAGCACGGCGCGGGTGGTGGCGGGGATGGCGGTGCCCTCGGCGGCCGCCACCTGCACGGTGAAATAGGGCGTTTCGGCGGGCGGAAACAGGCTGGAGCCGATCAGCGGCACGAGGCCGAAGCCGGAAATGATCAGCAGCGTCGCCGCGCCCATCGCCCGCCACGGATGGGTGAGGCCCCAGTGCAGCACCGGCTGATAGAAACGGTGGATGCCGCGGTTCACCGCCTGCAGGAAGCGGTTGCCATGTTCGCCTTCCTCGCGCGGCAGCAGGCGACTGGCCAGGAACGGCACGATGGTGAGCGACACGATCAGCGAGGCCGCCACCGTGCCCAGCACCGCCACCGGCAGGCTGCGGGTGAACTTGCCGGCGCCTTCGGGCAGCATGGTCAAGGGCAGGAAGGCGAACAGCAGCACGAAGGTGCAGCCGATCACCGCCACGGCGATCTGGGTGGTGCCGTCGATGGCGGCCTGCTGGCGCGTCTTGCCCATGCGCAGGTGGCGGGCGATGTTTTCCGTCACCACGATGCTGTCGTCCACCAGCAGGCCCAGCGCGATGATGAACCCCGAAATGGCCAGCTGGTTCAGCGTGAAGCCGCTCCAGCTCAGCACCGCCACACCCATCGCAAGGCTGAGGGGCACCGAGACCATCACCACGATGGACGCCCGCCAGCCCAGCGGCAGCAGCGTGATCAGCACCAGCCCCAGCGCGATGGCAAAATCCCGGCCAAGCTGGCCGAGCTTGCGGGCGATGTCGTCGCTCTGATCGAAGGCCACGTGCAGCTGCACATCGGGCGGCAGCAGCTTGCGATAGGCATCGGCCGCCGCCACCGCGCCGTTGCGGATGTCGAGCACGTTCAGCCCATCCTTCTGGGTCATCGTCACCCACACGGCGCGCTTGCCGTTGTAGCGGGCAAAATGCGGCTGCTCCTCATAGGCCCAGCCCACCGTGGCGATATCCTTCACGCGCACGATCCGGCCACCTTCCGCGCGCACCGGTTCGTCGGCCACTTCGGCGATGCTCTTGTAGGCGCCGCCGGCCTGGACGTTCAACCGCGCTTCCCCCGCCTGCACCGCGCCGGGGGGAAGATCCTGCCCGCCGCCGCGCAGCGCATCGGTGACGGCCGTGACGGGAATGCCCAGTTGCGCCATGCGGCCGGTATCCAGCGCCACCCGCATTTCCGGCTGCGGCAGCGCAAACACCCGCGCGCCGCGCACGCCGGGCACCCGGATCAGCCGCTCGCGCAGATCCTTGGCGATCTTCTCCAGCCGGCGATAACTGGCCGTGTCCGAGGTCAGCGCGAACTGCAGCACCGCCGCTTCGGTGGTGCGCGATTTCTGGAACTCGAGCCGGGTCAGCGCGCTCGGCAAATTCTGCCGGATCGCGTTCACCTCGCGCACGATCTCGTCGTAATTCTTCTCGGGATCACCGTCCCAGCTGAACTCGCCGGTGATGATCGCGGTGGAATCGGTTGATCGCGATTCCACCTTCACAACGCCGTCAAGACCCTGGATCACGTCCTCGATCGGCTTGGCGATCGTGGTTTCCATGTCGGCCGGCTCGGCGCCGGGCACGTTGGCGATCACGCTGATGAACGGCGACGGGAAATGCGGATCAACCGATCGCGGGATGGTGAAGAAGGCCGAAAGCCCCAGCGCCGCCAGCGCCAGGAACACCACCAGCGTGATCTGCCAGCGGGTGATGGCAAAGCGGATGATGCCGTTCACAGGCGCGCCTGCCCGCCCGCCAGTTCCACCACCTGGCCATCGCGCAGCCGATCGATGCCGGTGGTCACCACCTTCTCGCCAGCCTTCAGGCCGGCCACCACGGTCACGCCGGCCGCGTCGATCCCGCCCAACGTCACCAGCCGCTGCCGCACCCGGCGCGTCACCGGTTCCAGCACATACACAAAGCCTTCATCCGCACGCGCCGCAAACAGCGCCGTGGCCGGCACCAGCAGCGGCGCGTCGGCGGTGGCCGGGCCCAGCGTGAGGCGGGCGCTGCCAATCTGGCCCGATGCCAGCCTGGGATCGGGCGGCAGCGCCACTTCAATGCGGAAGGTGCCGGTGCCGTCGGCGCCGCGCGCGCCCACTTCACTCACCTGGCCTGCCAGCGGCGCCGGCCCAATTGCCGGGATGGTCACACGTGCCGGCTGGCCCGGGCGCACCCGCGCCGCATCACGGTCGGCCAGCGGCAGACGCAGCACGAAGCCCTGGTTCAGTTCGCCGATGGCGAGAACGGTCTGGCCGGGCTGGGCAATCTGCCCCGGCTCCCCCGGGCGCGCCAGCACGATGCCGGCCGCCGGCGCGGTCAGCACCGCCAAGGACACATCAAAGCCCGCCGCCCGCGCCCGGGCCTGCGCAGCCGCCATGCTGGCCCGCGCCTGTTCCACCCGCGGCGACGTCACCCAGCCCTTGCGGAACAGATCTTCGGATCGCCCCAGTTCAGCCTGCGCCCGCACCACCTCGGCCCTGGCAGAGGCCTGCGCAGCACCCAGCGCCGTGGCATCCAGCCGTGCCAGCACCTGCCCGGCAGACACCCGATCGCCCTCGCGCACCAGAATGGCGGCGATGCGGCCCGGCGTGTTGAACGAAAGCGGGGTCTCACGCTTCAGGCGCACCGTGCCGGCAACGTTCAGTTCGGCGGTGCCGCTCACCGGCATGACTTCGGCAACCCGCACCGGCTGGGCCGGCTGCCGGGCGGCCGGAGGCGGCGCATCCTCCGTGCTGCAGCCGGCAACGGCCAAGGCCAGACCGACCGCGGCCGCGCCAACGCGCCTGCCCTTCATCACCCCTGCCAGCCCCATGGTCCCACCTGTGTGCCGGAACAGGAAAATTGGCCGGACAGGGCGCCCGGCCAACTTCTGATTCCCACTCACATCCTGCCCGCGCCGCAGGCCACTGGCAAGATTTTTTGAGCGCTGCTCAATGTGTCGCAGCCCGCGCCCCGGCAGTCAGCAACGGTTCAGGCTCAATCGTCAATTACAAGGGCGCAGATGGTCAACGCCACGCCCTCGTCGTCGGCTGTGCCGGGTTCCACGACAATTTCGGCCAGGATGCGGCCGGGCATCGTCACCTGCGCCTGCGGCAGAGCCGCCACCAGCGCTTCCAGCGCCGCGCCAGCACCCACCCCGTCCAACCGCACGTCCAGTTCGTGGCGAGCCCCCGTCAGCGTCAGGCTGGCCCAGTCACGGCTGCGCAATTCCTCGATCACCACCCGCGCGCCAAACGGCGTGACGATGGCGGCGGCAGCGCGCAGGATCGCCGCCTGGGCCTGGTCACAGCGCGGACGCATGGCGCACCTCCACGGATTTTGCGCCACCTCGGCCCGCAGCGTCGGGGCGGGCAAGCCCTTCGACACGGGCAATATGGGCCAGCACACGTTCACGGGTGGCGGCGCGCGGTTCGCGGCCGCGGCGCAGATCGAACACGAAGCGGGGATCCCCGGCCACCATGCGGCCAAAGCGCGAGGGGGCGAGAGCGTGGGCGCGCAAGTGGCGCTCCACGACAGGCAACAGACTCATACGGTCAACCCCCTTCAAAATGGGCTGAATTGCCAGCCTATCCCTCGCGATCCGGCTGACTTGCCTGTCTATCTAGGTTAAAATCCTACTAGTCTAGGATAAAAACTATTAGTATATCGGCCCTCGCGGGTCAGGAAGGGAGGCCCGCCACCATGGACAGCACCGCCATCCGGCAGCGGCTGGACGCCTTGGTCACGTCGCGCGGTGAGGATTATGCCTCGCTGTCGCGGCTGCTGGGGCGCAACGCCAGCTATATCCAGCAGTTCATCAAGCGCGGCGTGCCGCGCCGCCTCTCCGAATCGGACCGTCGCATCCTGGCCCAGCATTTCGGCATCGCCGAACATCTGCTCGGCGGCCCCACCGAAACCAGCCGCGCGCTGTTCAATCGCCCCGGCCTGGCCCGTGCGGCAGAAGATTATGTGCTGATCCCGCAATATCAGGTGCGCGCCTCTGCCGGACCGGGCGCGCTACCCGAATCGGAAATGCCCAGTGCCAGCATCGCCTTCCAGGCCGGCTTCATCCGCGATCTGAGTGGCAGCCCGCCCGACAGCCTTGCCGTGCTGACCGTGGAAGGCGATTCGATGTTTCCCACGCTGGCCAACGGCGATCAGATCCTGATCGACACGCAGGACCGCAGCGCCGCGCGTGATGGCATCTATGTTCTGCGCGTGGACGACGCCCTGATGGTCAAGCGGCTTTCCCTCAACCCCGCCACCCGCCGCCTCACCATCCAGTCAGACAATGAGGCCTATCCTTCGTGGCCCGACTGCGATCCGGGCGCCGTCAGCGTGATCGGACGGGTTGTCTGGGTGGGACGCAAGTTGGGATGAACGTTAATCTCTTGGCGAGAACTCTCTGATAAACCGGCGCGGTTGATCCTGATCAGGATGTTCGTGTGCCGTTCGAGACGAGGGAAATCCTCATCCTCCTGCTGTTCTTCCTGCCGCTGGAACGGGCCATCCCGCTTCGGCGCGAACAGCCGATCCTGCGCCGCCGCTGGCAGGATGATCTTGTCTACCTGCTGCTCAATCCCTGGCTGATACGGCTGGGCAGTACTGCCGTGCTTGCCCTGTTGCTGGAACCAATGCAGGCGCTGGTGCCGGCGGCGGTACCAGCCACGATCGGTGCGCTGCCACTCTGGCTGCAGGTGGTGATGGCCCTGGTGGTCGCTGAATTCGGCTTCTATGCCATGCACCGCAGCTTTCATGCCGTGCCCTTCCTGTGGCGTTTTCACGCCGTGCACCACAGCATCGAGGAACTGGACTGGCTGGCAGCACACCGCGTGCATCCGGTGGATCAGGTGCTCACCGCAACGGCCTCGCTGGTGCCGCTGCTGCTGCTGGGCATTTCCGCCCCGGCGCTGGCGATCTGGGCGTTCAGCTATTTCGTGCAGTCGCATCTGGTGCACGCCAACGTGAACCTGCGGCTCGGCGTGCTCGAACATGTGTTCGCCAGCCCCCATTACCACCACTGGCACCATGCCCATGGCGCTGCGCCGGCCAACTTCAGTGCCCAGCTGATCTTCCTGGACCATCTGTTCGGCACCCTGCTGCGCCCCGAAGACATGCCGGCCGATTACGGCATCGATGATCCGGTGCCGGCCGCCTTTCCCCTCGCCCTTGCCTGGCCCCTCACCCGACAGAGGATGGAGACCGCAGAATGAGCCCTGCCCTTGAAGACCGCATTGGCCGCCTCGTCATGCTGGCGACATTTTCCCTGCTGCTGCTGCTGAAGGTGGAAGGCTTCGCCGGCTTGCTGCGCAGCGACATGGGCGATCTTGCGTGGCTGCTGCGCCTCGCCCACGACGGGCTGTCGCTGGCCTTCGTGGCATTGGTGGTGGCGATGACGATCCGACGCCTGCCGGCCACCCACGGTCCGGCCGGCCTCGAACCGCGGCTGACGGCCATCGCCGGCACCTTTGCCCTGATGGGCCTTGTCGGGCTGCCCTCGGGCGAGGCACCGATCATCGCCCGCTCCATCGGCGTCATCCTGATGACAGGCGGCCTCGTTGGCTCGATCTATGCGCTCTGGCATCTCGGCCGCGCCTTCTCCATCGCGCCGACAGCGCGTGAATTGGTGACCAGCGGCCCCTACGGCATCGTGCGCCACCCGCTTTATCTCACCGAAGCCGTCACGGCGCTGGGCGTCGTGATCTCCTTCTGGTCATGGCCGGCCGCGCTCCTTGGCCTGGTGCAGGTGGGACTGCAGTTCCGGCGCATCGAAAACGAGGAGCGGGTGCTGCGCGAAGCCTTCCCGGAAAGCTATGGCGACTATGCCGCCCGCGTCCCCCAGATCCTGCCCCGCCTGATGCGGGCGTGACTGCGGCGCCAGCCGCGCAGCGGCAACTGAATAGGCAGTTGCCTTTCACGACAAGGGAATCCAGCGCGCCGTTGATGGCGCGACCGGCTCGGGCAAACGAAAACGGCGCGCCGGTTGCTGGCGCGCCGTTTGCATGAACCCTGTGGTGGGTATGCGGCGGCTTATTCCGCCGCCACCCCCAGCAGGCCGCCCTGCGCGTCGTCGCTGTTGGCTGGCTCGGCGATGCTGGCGGCCTTGGCGGCCTTGCGGGCGTCAAAGGCGTCCCACACCTCGTTCCAGTTCCCCTTGGTCGCCGCCTTCGAATATTCGGTGGCACGCGCTTCGAAGAAGTTGGCGTGTTCCACCCCGTTCAGCAGCGGGGTGAGCCAGGGCAGCGGGTGCTCCTCGATCAGGTAGATCGGCTGCAGGCCCAGCTGCTTCAGGCGCCAATCGGCGATGAAGCGGACATATTTCTTGATGTCCGTTGGCGTCATGCCCGACACCGGGCCCTGTTCGAAGGCCAGATCGATGAACGCGTCTTCCAGGCGCACGGTGCGCTGGCACACATCGGCTGAGCACGCCGGTTTCGGCACAGAAGGTGTGGAACAGCTTGATGATGCCTTCGCAGTGCAGCGATTCATCACGCACCGACCAGCTCACGATCTGCCCCATGCCCTTCATCTTGTTGAAGCGCGGGAAGTTCATCAGCATGGCGAAGCTGGCGAACAGCTGCAGGCCTTCGGTGAAGCCGCCGAACATCGCCAGCGTCTTGGCGATGTCCTCGTTGGAGCTGACGCCGAACGTGTTCATGTAATCATGCTTGTCGCGCATTTCCTTGTAGTTGAGGAATCGAGCAGGTGGCTGTAGGCGGCGATGTGAATCGTTTCCATGTTGGAGAACGAGGTCAGCATCATCTTGATTTCGGTGGGCTTGAACACGCTGCCATATTTGTCGTGGTAGCAATCCTGCACCTCGACAGGAAGATTTGCGTCAGCAGGTTGCGCTCGTGATCGGTGAGCTTCTGCGCCCAATCGCGGCAATCTTCGCCCAGCGGCACTTCTTCCGGCATCCAGTGGATCTGCTGCTGGCGTTTCCAATATTCATAGGCCCAGGGATATTCGAAGGGCTTGTAGCTCTTGGAGGCTTGGAGAAGCGGCATGGGGTGCGTCCTGGTTCAGATCGGTTGATGCGCAATGTGGCAGCTTGGGAGGGGGCCGTGGCGGCAAGTCGTGGAAGTCGCCGCCGCGGCCCCCTCGCCCACCGGCAGCCCAGCATGGCCGCCGGTTGCCCCAGCTGCGTGGTGCAGCCGGGGATGCCCTGCGTTCAGGCAGGGCAAGCCGGGATGGCTTATTGGCACGCCAGGCACTCGTCGTAATCGCGGCGTTCCACCTGGATCACAGGGGCGGCGGCGGTGTTGTCCGCCTCCACGCCGCCGGCGAACCCGGCGCGCTGCACGCTCATCGAGCGCAGATAGTAGAGCGATTTGATGCCCAGTTCCCAGGCGCGGTAGTGGAGCATGAGCAGGTCCCATTTTTCCACGTCGGCCGGGATGAACAGATTGAGCGACTGCGCCTGATCGATATAGGGCGTGCGGTCGGCGGCGAGTTCGAGCAGCCAGCGCTGATCGATTTCAAACGCCGTGCGGTAGGTGGCCTTTTCCTCAGGGGTGAGGAAATCGAGGTGCTGCACCGAGCCGCCGCGTTCGAGGATGCTGCTCCACACCGCGTCGCTGTTCTTCGCCTTGGCGATCAGCAGCTTTTCGAGGAAGGGATTCTTCACGACGAAGCTGCCGGACAGCGTCTTGTGGGTATAGACGTTGGCCGGGATCGGTTCGACGCAGGCCGAGGTGCCGCCGCAGATGATGC
>JALOSK010000041.1 GCA_025458465.1 Sandarakinorhabdus sp.
CCCCGGTTGACGGTGGCCAAATGACGTAATAGCTTCCGATTCGGTAAGGGGAGGAGAGGCGCAATGGCCCACAAGTTCGAAATCTACAAGGACAAGGCCGGCGAATATCGCGTGCGCTTCATGTACAACAGCGAGGTGATGTTCTCGACTCAGGGCTACTCACAAAAGTCCTCGGCCGTGAACGCCATCGAATCGATCAAGAAAAACGGCCCCGGCGCCCCGACCGTCGAGGCCGAAGGCTGAGCAACCAGAAGCTTGGCCGAAGGCTGAGCTACCAGAAGCTTGGCCGAAGGCTGAGCAGTCAAAAGCTTGGCTAAAGGCTGATCCGAACAGCCATGTGAGGGCAGGGGCGGCGCCGCAAGGCGCCGCCCTTCCTTTGTCTGCGGCAGCGCGTCTTGCTACAGCAGCGCGTCTATGGCCCTGGCCATCTTCACATCACGCGCCGAAAGCCCGCCGGCATCATGGGTGGTGAGCGCAATCTCCACCCGGTTGTAGACGTTGAACCATTCCGGGTGATGATCCTGGGCTTCGGCCAGCAAGGCGACGCGGTTCATGAAGCCCCAGGCCGCGCTGAAATCCTTGAAGCGCAGGGTGCGCTTCAGATGTTCGCCATCCAGCTGCCAATCCGGCAATTGGGCGGCCAAAGCGGCGCGGGCTTGGTTGTCCAGCTTCTCGACCATCGGGTGGGGAACTCCTATCTAGGCGCCATGCGACACGCCCCGACCCTTGCCGACATCGAACGCCTCGCACAAGCGGCGGTTGAGCGCTTGCCGCCGCTGTTCCGTCAGCATCTCGCCAGTGTGGTGTTGCGGGTCGAGGATTTTCCGGACGAGACGGTGATGGCCGCGATGGACCTGGAAACCCCGTTCGACATCCTGGGCCTTTATTGGGGCCGCCATGTCGGCCTGAAGGGAAGCGAACCATCCGGTGCCCTGCCAGACATGATCTTCCTTTATCGCCGGCCGATGCTTGATCTGTGGGCAGAAGGCACCGAAACGCTCGACGCCATCGTCACCCATGTGCTGGTGCACGAGGTGGGCCATCATTTCGGGCTTTCGGACAACGATATCGATCGGATCGAGGCGGAAGCGAACTAGCGGTCCCCTCAGCTGCCAGTGTAACGCGGCGGCCGCTTTTCGCGGTAGCTGGCGAAGGCCTCGCGGAAATCGGCGGTCTGCGTGGCCAGATCCTGCTCATGATCGGCGGCTGCAAAGGCGGTGCTGTAATCCTCGTCCAGCGCGGTCCACACCTGCGCTTTCATGGCGGCGAGGCTGCGCGGCGCGCTGAAGGTGGCGATATTCTTCGCATAATCCAGCACGTGCGGCAGCAGCGCCTCATCGTCGAACACGTCGTTCACCAGCCCCAGCGCGCGCGCCTCCCGGCCATCGAAGCGGCGCGCGGTGTAAAGCAGGTCCATCGCCTTGGCCTGCCCGATGTGGCGGGTCAGCAGCCAGGCGGCGCCCTTTTCGCCGGGCACGCCGATGCGCGCGAAGGTGGCGTTGAACAGCGCAGACACGCTGGCAAAGCGGATGTCGCAGTGGAGCGACAGGATGAAGCCCCAACCGAACGCCGGGCCATTGATGGCCGCAATGGTAGGCTTGCGGCAGGTGATCAGCATGGGCCAGCCGCCGCTGTAATAGGGACTGAGCGCCGGGCCGACATCGTCGCCCCACTGCTGAGGCACATCGGGGTGGGTTTCCACCCGGCCGCCAGCGCCGGTGCCGATGATCGAAAGATCAAGCCCGGCGCAGAAGCTGCGGCCCGCGCCGGTCACCACGATCACGCGGGCTTCGGGGTCTGCCCCGGCCCGTGCCACCGCAGCGAAGAAGCCGCTCAGCATGTCCGGCGTCAGCGCGTTCAACTTGTCTGGCCGGTTGAGGGTGATGGTCGCCACCCCGTCGGCCAGATCATAAAGAACCGGCTCGTTCACGCGACGAGCCGCTGCAGCCGGCCGCGGATGATCTCCTCGGCCTCGCGCACCATGCCCTCGATCAGGTCCTTGCAGGTGGGCACGTCGTGGATCAGGCCCACCACCTGGCCGCAACTCCAGCCGCCGGCGTCCATGTCGCCATTCTTCATGATCTTCGGGTAAACGCCGGCCACTTCCTCGATGATGTCCTCGAACTTCAGCGCGCTGCCCAGCGTGCGCTCCTTCTCCAGCAGGCGTTCGACAGCGGCGTTGTTCAGCACGCGCTCCGTGTTGCGCAGGGGCCGCATGATAAGGCGGGTATCAAGCTCGGTCGCCGCCACCAGCGCGTCCTTCACATTCTGGTGCACCGGCGCTTCCACCGTGGCGATGAAGCGCGTGCCCATGTTGACGCCATCGGCGCCCATGCACAGAGTTGCCCACGTCATCCTCGCCGGGGTGGCCACCGCACTCGAACCCGTCCACCGACACCGCGTCGCAGCCGATGGCTTCGGCCTTCAGGCTGTGGCGCACGCTGGTGCACTTGTGGATCACCTTGATGCCGTGTTCCTTCAGGGCCGGCAGCCATTTCGCCGGGTTGTTGCCGGCGGTTTCCACCACCTTCACGCCGCCATCGATGATGGCCTTGATCAGGCCGGGATAATCGGGCGGCACCACGCTGGGCAGGAAGGTGAGGTTCACGCCGAACGGCTTGTCGGTCATCTCGCGGCAGCGGGCGATTTTTTCCGATGAGCCCTGCGTGAGGCCGGTGATGATGCCCAGCCCGCCGGCGTTGGAAACCGCCGCCGCCATTTCGGCAAAGCCGACATAGTGCATGCCGCCCTGGATGACCGGGTGTTCAATGCCGAACAGTTCGGTGATGCGCGTCTTCATCTGCTTCTCCCCAACAGGCTTTGCGCCATGGCTGGCACGGCGCGCATCACGCTTCAATCCCGGCAAGTGACAGGGTAGGGAAGCGGGATGCAGCCCGGCACCACCATCTTCGAGCACATGTCGGGCCTCGAGGCCATCGTGCACGGCAATAATCAATATCCTTCGATGTGGGGCCTGCCGGAACTGCGCGAGGCGGTGATGAATTTCTACGAACGTCGGCAGGGGGTGACCCTTGATCCTGATCAGGACGTCGTGGTCATCACCTCTGGCGCCACCGAGGCCTTGGCCGCCAGCATCATGGCGGTGGCCGGGCCGGGGGACGAGGTGATCCTGTTTGCGCCGGCCTATGATGCCTATGCGCCGCTGGTGCGCCGGGCCGGCGCGCGGCCGGTGTGGGTGGCATTGCAACCGCCGGACTGGCAGGCCAGTGGAGAGGCGATTGCGGCGGCCATCACGCCCGCCACGCGCGCCATCCTGCTCAACACGCCGCACAATCCCACCGGCGCCATCGCCAGCCCTGCCATGATCGCAGCGATCATCGATCTGGCCCGCCAGCATGATCTCGTCATCATCAGTGACGAGGTGTGGGAAGAGGTGCTGACCGGCGGGGCGCCGCATGTGTCACCGTTCGGCATGGCCGCGGATCGCACGATCAAGATCGGTTCGGCCGGCAAGCTGCTGGCCTTGACCGGCTGGAAAGTGGGCTGGGTGCTGACGGACGCCGCGCTGGCCGAGCGCGTCGCGAAGGTCCACCAGTACCTCACCTTCACCACGCCGCCGCCACTGCAGGTGGCGGTGGCTGCAGGGCTGGCGCTGCCCGATACCTGGTTTGATGCCGCGCGCGCGCGCTTCGTGACGGCGCGGGATCGGCTGGCCGGCGCGCTCACCGCCGGCGGCTGGGCGCTGCTGCCCACGCAGGGCAGCTATTTCCTGATGGCCGATCTGGCGGCATCGGGCATCGCGATGGGTGATCGCAGCTTCTGCGAGGCAGCGGTGCGCAGCGCCGGGGTGGCGGCCATCCCCTTGAGCGCCTTCATGCCCGATGGCGCCGAAACGCCGTTCATCCGGCTGTGTTTCGCCAAATCTGATGCCGTGCTGGATGCCGGTGCCGCTCGGCTCAACGCGGCGCTTGCCGGCTGGGAGGGCTTGCACCAGTCTCCGCCCATCGCGTGATGGCGGGGAGACTGAACATGGCCGAGAAACGCCTGAGCAGCGGCGAAGTGGTGAAGACCGGCATCAGCTTTGGTTCGGCGCTGGCCATCACCATCAGCTGGAGCGCGAACAAATCGATTTTGTGGGCCATGCTCCATGGCCTTTTGTCATGGATTTACGTGCAATTCCCGCGTGCTCGCAAAATCAGATGGATAGCTGAAACCTCCAGATCGGCATGAATTTTGCATAACCTTTGCAAGGAATCCGTGAATCGCGATTTCAGTGCAAAGGGAGCCCATCATGATCCGTGCCACGCTTGGTCTGGCCGTCGCCTTTGCAGCCTTTGTTGCCGCGCCGGCCAGTGCCGTTACCACCTTTGCCACCTACAGCGGTCTGGGTAACAACATCCGGTTCGAGAAGTCCGGGCCGAACGACGCCACAATCTACACGATCAGCACCAGCACACCGACCAACAGTGCGCAGGCGATCGTGCCGGACAGCGTGGACGTGACCTTCAACTTCGTGAACTCGCCGCTCTCGGCGCTGGGCAGCCTGACCGCATCCTTCACGATGAGCATTGCCGTGACCGCGCCGGCGGCGAGCCTGGGCGGCGGCGCCTACACCCAGAGCACCGGTGCGGGCAGCTTCAGCTTCCTCAGCACCACGCCATTCACCTGGTCGGGCACGACCTATGCAGCCGGCACCAACCTGCTGTCGGGCAACTTCTGCACTGCCACCATGTTCGGTGCCAGCACGTCCGGCTCGCTTACCGGCTCGACCGACACGTGCGCTTTCCTGACCTTCACGTCGGATCTGCTGAATTTCGGCAACACGACGGCGCGGGATTTCAGCCTCTCCCTGACCGCGATCACGCCGGCCCTGAACGCCATTTCCGGCGAAACGCTGGACACGTTCACGGCGTTCAGCGGAGGCAGCTTCTCTGCCGAGCCGCTGCCCAATCCTGTGCCAGAGCCGGGCACCTGGGCGATGCTGGTGCTGGGCATGGGCCTCGTCGGGAGCGTGCATCGGCGTCGGCGCGCGCAGGCGATTGCATGATCCCGCCATTGAATGCGGACTGCATGGAAAGGGGCCGCCGCGGCGGCCCCTTTTTTGTGTCCGGCTTTACGGAAGAACAGCGCAATCGCCCTCCGATCCCGTCAACCTTGTAAGGCCCAGCTTACAAGATTGAGAAGGTAAACGAAGTATTAAATATATAAATCAATGACTTAAGGCGTTCGTGTCATCTGGCACGCTGTTTGCATCCAGATTGGCTGAAACCGTATCCGCATCGGTGGGAATGAGGAGAGTGAAAATGGCTTTGAAGAAACTGATCCTGGGCGCTGTTGCTGCCGCCTCCGTGATGTCCGCCGTTCCGGCCTCGGCTGTGCAGGTGGTCTTTGCGCAGATCGACCTGCTCAACAGCGACCGGAACTTCCTTTTCCGTCGCATCAGCGGCACCACGGGTGACTTCTACACCACGCCCACGGCGACCAGCTCGGTGCCGGGCGCCACGCAGATCCTGTTCTCGCTGGTCGGCTCGCCGACGCCGCTTTCCGTCACCGCCAACCTGTTTCTGCAGGGCTCGCTGAGCGGCAATCCCGCCGGGGTTACCTCTGGCCCGTTCAGCCAGCAGATCGACAGCTTCAGCTTCAATATCACGGCGAGCAATAGCTTCTGCTGGGGCGCCAATTGCTTCAACGCCGGCGACTCGCTGCTGTCCGGTTCGGTGGTGAACTCGGCCATTGTCGGCACCGTGGGCCAGACCAGCGCCGATCTGACGGGTTCGACCGTTGGCGGTTCGACCATCTCGTACCTCTCTCCGCTGGTCACCTTCGACGCCGGCAGCCCGTTCGCCTTCAACTTTGATCTGTCTAACCTTGATCGCGCGCTGACCGGTGGCAACAGCACCGCGATCGGCTCGTTCCGTGGCCAGATTTCCGGCACCTTCTCGTCGGAACCGGAACCGACCTTCAACGTGCCGGAACCCGGCACCTGGGCGCTGATGATCGTTGGCATGGGCCTGGTGGGTGTCGCCCGCCGCCGTCGCCGCAAGGTGGTTGCCGCCTGATCTGGCGTCAATATCCAGACACGAGAAAGGGGCCGCTGTTGCGGCCCCTTTTTTCATGCGGGGCCTTCAGGCCGCGCGGCGGGCAGCCAGCACGGCGGCATAGCCGGCAAACAGCGCGCTGAAATGTTCGTCGATGGTGCGGGCGTGGGGTGCTGCGGCAATCGCCTTGGCCCGCATCTCCGGCAGTTGCGGGATGGCCTCGGCAATCGTCATCGCCAGGCTGGCCGCATCCAGACTGCGGAACGCCAGCCCCAAGCCGGGTTCAAGCTGGTCATAGGCAGCCCCTTCGTCGGGCACGATCAACGGCAGGCCGCTGGCGCGCGCTTCGGCGCAGGCGATGCCGAAGGTCTCTGCTGGCGCGCCGTGCACCATCATGTCGGCGCTGGCGAGGATGCGCGCAAATTCGGCGCGGTCCCGCACCGGCGCAATCAACTGCACGTGCGGGTTTTCCCCCACCGCGCGGGCAACCGAGGCACGGGCGTGGCCATCACCCAGGATGATCAGCCCCAGCGGCCGACCATAGCTGGCAGCGGTGACCCCGGCGATCACCATCGGCCATTGCTTTTCCGGGCTGTGCCGGCCAACGCCGATCAGCAGCGTGGCCGTTGCCGGCAGGCCGCATTGCGCCAGCAGCCGGGCGCGCAGGGCCTCATCCCGGTTGGCCGGTGAGAACACGCCCGGATCCACGCCCAGGGCATTGTCCACCACCTTGGTGAGACCGCCATCGCGTAGCCGCTTCGACAGGCTGGGTGCCGCCGAAATCACCTGATCATAGCGGGCATCCAGCCGGCGCAGATAGCGCCAGAACCAGTCGAAGCTGCGGTCGATGGTGCGGCGCGGCAGGAAGCCATCGAGATAGCGATAGACCCAGGCCGACAGCGGTTCGGCATGCATGAACAGGGCGCGCGGCGCGCTGCCCGGCCATTCTGCCACCGCCGCCGCGCTGCCCCAGGGTGAGGAACATTCGATGAAGTCGGGCTGTTGCTCTGCCAGGGTGGCGTGGATGATGCGGTCGCTGGCGAAATAGAAATAATTCCGGTCCAGCGGAAAGCGCGGGCTCTTGATGCTGATCAGGCGCGCCGTGCCCACATGGCGAACGCTGTCATCGGCGCCCGGGACCACGACGGTAAGACGCACGCCATGCTGCTGCGCCACCTCCAGCTTGCGGTGCGTATAGGTGCGGATGCCGCCCCCGTCGGGTGAATAGAGTGCCGATATGTCGACCAGATGCATGGCGGTTCGGGCCTTTCATCCCCGCCCAGGGCGCGTGCCGGACATTTCCATCTGCCGTGATGCCGCGAACGTCAAGCATCTGCTGCCACGGCGGCCGGTGACTAGCGGTCCTTCAATGGCCCGAAACTGAACAGGCCCCGCCGATAGTTCAGGCGAATGCTGATCTGCGTGAGGCCAGGGCCGGTGTCGAACCGCACGGCTGCCGCCTTCGGTTTGCTCAGGCCAAGCCTGGGGTTGTTGGGAAAACCGACCCCGTCGCTGGACAGGCCGAACTTCAGATTGGCATCGCGGTCATGCAGCATCGACAGCGTATAGGGGCCCGGCCCTGGCGTGCGGATGCACAACTGCACCGGGCCAGAGGGCGGCAGCTTGATCTCGACACGGCGGAACGTCTTGCCGGCGTTGATCAGGATATTGTCGTCCTCCAGGAAATCCTGTTCGTTGGCCGGATAGAGCTCCGCACGCAGCAGGCCCTGCCGATCCTTCAGGCCCACAGCGGTGATGATGACGGCCGGGCCAGCCTCGTTCGGCCGGCACTGGCCTTCCGCCTTGCCAAGGTTGGGGTTGGATTCCACCTGGGCCGAAGCACCTGCCGGAAGCAGTGCCAGCAGCCCCGCCAGCAATGCACGCATGCTCATTTGCGGCGCCATCCGGCGGCCTCTCCGCCCACCAGCAGCAGGCCCAGGCCCAGATGGGTGACCAGCAGCAGGCTGGCCATCATCGTCATCAGGGCGCCCACTTCGGCATCATGGCCGATCATGAACACCGCCAGCCCGGCAAACACCACGTCCTTGTTGGGCAGGAAGGGCAGGCGCGACAGCAGCATCCGCATGGCCGACAGCAGCACCCACATCTGCACGCCTTCGGCCGGCAGGGCGAGATGCCAGCACCAGCCGGTGAGCACCAGCGTCGCCACCACCCGCAGCATCTGAACAACGGTCACATAACGCAGATCCGCGCCGGGCAGGCTGAACAGCTTCTTGCGGAACAGCAGTACGCCGCTGGAAATCACCAGCATCAGCGCCACGGATGCCAGCACGGCATCGGGATCGATGCCCAGCCTGAGCTGGCCAAGCAGCGGATAGGCCAGCACCATCAGCACAAGCGTGACGAGATTGGCCGCCATGGCAGACAGGATCGCCACATCCTTCACCGCGCCAAACGGCGCCGCCACCATCGCCGTGCGCTGCCGCGCCCAGGTATAGAAATAGAGATCGCCGACATAGCCGGTGATGAGTTCATTGCCGATCAGCTTCCTGAGCAGGGCGATGAAGCCATCGGCCGGAATGCGCCAAAGCCGCCGGAAAATGGCGAAATCCCCAAGCGGGCCGGCAAAATAGGACAGGGCGTACACCAGCCAGAAGGCCGGCGATGTCGGCACCATGGCGGCCACCCGCCCCAGATCGACCTGCGCCAGCTGCGTGAGTGCTGCAACCAGCACCGCCAGGGTGATGGCCGTGCCGACCCACCACGTCCAGCCGCGCTCGCTGCGCGGCAGCGCAGGCAGCACATCGGCTGGAAGTGGGGCCGCCAATGGCGGGGTGCCCAATGGTTGCGGGCCCATCCCTGCGGGAGCAGCGCCGGCGTCACCTTGATACATGTCTGGCGCCAAATCCTCTTGTTCAGCGGGGGCGATACGCGGCCAATATGGCAATTTCGGGACGCCCGACAAGCGCGGCGGCTCGTCGGTCACGCCGCAGCGGCGATCGCGGCGAGCAGGCGCGGGCGCTGGCTGGCATGGCAGATCAGGATGTCTGGCGTCAGCGGCCGCGGCTGGTTGAAGATCAGCGCGCTGCCATCCAGCCGGGAGACCGAGAGTCCAGCAGCCAGTGCGATGGCTGCCGGAGCAGCGCTGTCCCATTCATGCATGTCGCCCAGATGCAGATAGGCATCGGCCTCGCCATGCAGCACAGCCAGCGTCTTGGCGCCCGCGCTGCCCATTGGAATCAACGTCGCATCGATCGCCTTGGCAAGACGATCGGCCAGTGCCGGCGGACGGCTGCGGCTGATCACGATGCGCAGCCGCGCCGCTTCGGCCGGCAGTGGCGGCGGCGCATCCGTGGCCACCGCCCGGCCCAGCGCCGGCTGGGTCACGGCACCGGCCACCAGCTGCCCATCGGCCAGCAATGCCACGTGCACGGCAAAATCATCGCGTCCGGTGGAATATTCCCTCGTGCCATCCAGCGGATCGATGATCCACAGGCGCCGGGCCGAAAGCCGGGCGGCGCTGTCGGGCGATTCTTCCGACAGGATGGCATCATCCGGCCGCGCTGCTGCCAGCGCGTCGATCAGCAGCCGGTTGCTGGCCGCATCGGCGGCGGCGCCCAGGGCGGCCGGTTCGGTTGGACCATCGGCGCGCAACTGCAGCAACAGCTGGCCAGCCTGAGAGGCCAGGGCGAGGGCAAGCGCCGCGTCGGACATGTCCGGATGGATGTGAGGGGGCATGCCGGCCCTCCTGCCAGTGCCGGCGCCAACCGGCAAGCACAGACCGGCCCCCTGCCACAAGCAACCGGCTTGCCAGCCGCCAGCCATGCAGGCAGGCTGCCATCCTGACGTCCGGCGACATGACCGGCGGTGGGGAGGTGAGGATGGCAGACGCGCACGCGTCCGGGACCCCGTTGCATTCAGCGGCAGCGCCGCCGGCAGCCGTGCATCCGCGACTGCTGCTGTGGACGCTGCTGGTCGTCTACATCTTCAACTTCATCGATCGGCAGATCGTCTCCATCCTGGCTGAACCGATTGCCCGCGATCTGGGCCTTTCCGACAGCCAGCTGGGCCTGCTCACTGGCCTCGCCTTTGCGCTTTTCTATGCCACGCTGGGCGTGCCGATCGCCCGCATTGCCGACAATGGCCGCACCAACCGCAGCCGGCTGATCGCGGTCTGCGTGGCGGTGTGGTCGGCGATGACGGCGCTGTGCGGGGTGGCGCAGAATTTCTGGCAGCTGCTGCTCGCCCGCATCGGTGTTGGCGTGGGGGAGGCGGGCTGCACCCCAACGGCCCACGCCCTGATTGCCGACAGTCTGCCCCCCGAAAAGCGCGCCGGCGGCATTGCCTTCTTCGGCCTCGGCATCCCCATCGGCGGCCTGATGGGCACGTTGATCGGCGGCGGCATGGCCGAGGCGCTGGGCTGGCGGGAGGCCTTCTATGTCGTCGGCCTGCCCGGCCTGCTGCTGGCCGTGTTTGTCTGGTTCTTCCTGAAAGATCCGCGGCTGGGCCGTGCGGCGCCCGCGGATGCGCCGCCGCGCCTGTCGATGTGGGCCAGCCTGAAGCTGCTGGCGACCTCGCCTGCCTATTGCCTGGTGCTGTCGGGCGCGTCGATGGTCGCATTCCTGTCCTATGGCAAGGGGGTGTGGGTGCTGGTGTATTTCCAGCGCACACACGGGCTTTCGGTGGGGCAAACGGCGATCTCGGTGGGGCTCATCCTCGGGATCGCCGGTATCGTCGGCACCTGGCTGGGTGGCTGGGCGGCCGATCGCTGGGGCAGCAAGGATCGCCGGCACATGCTCACCCTGCCGGCCTGGGCGATGCTGCTGGCGGCCCCCATCTTGTTCGCCGGATACATGGTGGATGATTGGCGGCTGGCCATCGCGCTTCTGGTGCTGCCCACCATTGCCAATTCGGCCTATTATGGCCCGGCCTATGGGGCTGCGCAGGTGCTGGCGCGGCCCGACACGCGGGCGATGGCGGCGGCGTGGATGGTCTTCGCGCAGAATTTGATCGGGCTGGGGCTTGGCCCCCTGCTGTTCGGCGCGCTGTCCGACATGCTGAAGCCCGAATATGGCCAGCAATCGGTGCGCATCGTGCTGTACTTTGCAGCCTGGGCCGGGCTGGTGCCGGCGCTGCTGTTCTGGCTGGGCGCCCGTGCGCTGGGCCGTGAGACGAACGGAAAGGATGTTCCCGATGGAGGTGCTGCGCACGCCGGATGAGGCCTTTGCCGGCCTCGTCGATTATCCCTTCGCGCCGCACTATCTGGAGGTGACCGACCGCGCCACCGGCTCGCCGCTGCGGCTCCATTACGTCGATGAAGGCCCGCGCGAGGCGGCTCCCATCCTGCTGATGCATGGCGAACCGAGCTGGAGTTACCTGTATCGCAAGTTCGTGCCGCCGCTGGTGGCAGCCGGGCACCGGGTGGTGGCGCCCGATCTGATCGGCTTCGGCAAATCGGACAAGCCGGCCGATCGCCATGATTACACGTTCGAACGCCATGTCGAATGGATGAGCGATTGGCTCACCGCGCTCGATCTGACGGGCATCACCCTGTTCTGTCAGGATTGGGGCGGGCTGATCGGCCTGCGGCTGGTGGCGGCTTTTCCGGAGCGTTTTGCCCGGCTGGTGATCGCCAACACCGGCCTGCCGGTGGGCACCGGCTGGTCGGAAGGCTTCAGGGCGTGGCTGGAATTCTCGCAGAAGGTGGAGAACTTCCCGGTCGGCTTCATCGTCAATGGCGGCACCACGCGCGATCTGACCCCGGCCGAAGTGGCCGCCTATGATGCCCCCTTTCCAGACGAACGTTACAAGGAAGGCGCCCGCCAGTTCCCGACGCTGGTGCCGGTCACGCCGGAGCATGCCAGCGTGACCGAGAACAAGGCGGCCTGGGACGTGCTGTCGCGCTTCGACAGGCCGGTGGTCACCTGTTTTTCCGACAGGGACGCCGTGACCCACGGCGGCGAGCGCGTCTTCATCGAGCGCGTGCCGGGCGCCAGCGGGCAGCCGCACACGATCGTGAAGGGTGGCGGGCATTTCCTGCAGGAAGATGCGCCGGAGGAACTGGTCCGGATCATCCTCGATCATATCGCGAGGGGTTGATGCTGTCCTTCGATCTCTACTGGTCGTTCCGGTCGCCCTATTCCTATCTGCTGCTGCCGCGCGTGGTCGATCTGGTGGCGACCCATGATGTGGCCTGCACCGTGAAGATCGTCTATCCGATTGCAGTGCGGCAGGCGGATTTCTTCCAGAAGGTGGATCCGCTGTGGGCCTTCTACCTGATGAAGGACACGTATCGCACCGCCGAATATCTGGGCATGCCCTACCGCTGGCCGCTGCCCGATCCGGTGGTGATGGACCCGGCGACCCGGCTCTATCCGCCCGAACAGCCGCACATCCACCGGCTGTCGCACCTGGGCGTCGCCGCAGCGGAGGCCGGGCGCGGGCTCGCATTCATCCGCGAAATCTCCCACACCATCTGGTCCGGCACGGTGGACCATTGGCATGAAGGCGATCACCTCGCCCAAGCTGCGGCGCGGGCCGGGCTGGACCTCGCCGCGCTGGATGCCGCCGTCGCTGCCAATCCCGATCATTATCGAGCCGCCGTGGAGGCCAACCAGGAGGCGCAGCGCGCCGCCGGCCATTATGGCGTGCCGCTGATGGCCTTCGATGGCGAGCCCTTCTTCGGGCAGGACCGGTTTGATCAACTGGTGTGGCGCATGCAGCAGAAGGGCCTGCAGGCGCGCTAGAGATCGATCAGCGCCGCCAATACTGCCGCCATCAGGGCCGCCACCGCGAGATTGCCGACGCCCAGCACTGGCCACAGCAGGGCGCCCGCCACCGCGCCGCCGATCATGGCCAGCCACAACAATAGCCAGGGCAGAAACGCCAGCGCCGGCCCGCCCATGAAGGCGGCTGCGATGCGCTGGCCAATCTTCACGAGGTTGCCGGTCATGAAGGTCAGACTGATCTTCACGTCTCCGCCCGCTTCGAACACGCTGTTTTCCGCCCCCATCGCCGCCGCCGCCAGCAACAGCCCAGGCCACAGCAGGCCGCCATTGGCCAGCGCGGCACCGCCGCCGAGCAGCGCCGCCACCAGCAGCAACTGCCCACGCCGCCGCCCGGCCGGCAAGCAGCGGCCAAGCAGCGTGGCAATGGCCACACCGGCCACAAAGGCCGCCAGCAGGCTGGCCGCCAGCCCGGCAATCTGCCCCGCCTCGGCCAGCCCCACGCCCAGCCGGGTGGAATTGCCGCTCATGAAGCTGAGGAAAAGACCGCCGGATGCAATGAAGCCGACCGCATCGACATAGCCGGCCAGCGCTGCCAGCGCGGCGGCGATCGCCTGATCCCGACGGGGGTGATCCTGCATCAGCCGCCCCGCCAGCGCCGGCCCACCCACAGGCCCAGCGCCAGCAGCCACAGCGTTGCCGCCAGCGGCGCCACCCGGCCGGGCAGCAGATCACGTGTGGCATTGGCCTGGATCTGCGCCGGCGCGCTGTAACCGGCGGGCATCGGCAGCACCTGGTTGGCCTTGGCCCAGCGCTGCCAGCCGGCCTGCATCGCGGCAAAGCGGACGCTCTCCACCGCCGCCAGATCGCGCGTTTCGCCGGGATCGGCCATGAGGTCGAACAGGTGCCAGCGGCCATCGCCATAGGGCGGCAGGTTCTTCACCAGCTTCCAGCGGCCCTGCCACAGCACGGCATTGCCCGACAGTTCATAGCCGATGGCTTCATCGTCGGGATGCACGGACAGGCCCGGGTCCTCCAGCACCGCCAGCAGCGAGCGGCCTTCCAGCCCGGCCGGCGCGGCAACGCCCGCCAGATTGAGCAGGGTGGGCGCCAGATCGACCGCATGGGCCGGCGCCGGCGCCACGGCCCCGCGCGCCTGCCGCAGCGCCGGCGGCAGCGTGATGATGAACGGCACCCGCACCCCGCCTTCCCAGGCGCTGAACTTGTAGCCACGCAAGGGGCTGGCCGCCGCGCTGGCCCAGCTCGCGCCGATATAGGTGAGCGTGCCCGGCGCGCCCTGCCGTTCGGGCGCCATGTCATACTGAAGATGCGCGTTGAAGGTGGTGAAGCGATTGGCTTCCGGATTGGTGGCCTCCGCACCATTGTCAGACACGAAGACGAACAGCGTGTTGTCATAGCGGCCGGTGGTTTTGAGATGCGCCACCAGCCGGCCCACTTCGCGGTCCATGGCGGTGGCCATCGCGCCATAGACTTCCATGGCCCGGGCCCAGCGCGCGCGCTCCTCTGGCGCCAGCGCCTGCCAGTTGCGCGTGGAGGGCATTATGGCCAGCGGCGTTTCGGGCAGCAGGCCGGCCCGTGCCACGCCCGCAGCCCGCGCCGCGCGCAGCGCCGTCCAGCCGGCATCATAGCGGCCCTTGTACCGCGCGATGTCCGCCGCGCTGGCCTGCACCGGGATATGATTGGCGAGGAAGCCCAGCGTGGCAAAGAAGGGCCGGCCCCTCACGCCATCGATCTGCGCGATGGCTTCATCAACGATCAGGGTGGAGGAATAGAAGCGCCGCGGCAGCCGGGCGGTCTTGCCGTCGCGCGTCCAGTCGGCCCGTTCGTAGAGCAGGCGGTTGGGCTTGTTCTCCCAATTGTCGGCGCCGGATTGGGACAGCGCCAGCGCCCGATCCCAGCCGCGCGCGGTGGGCAGATCGCCGGCATCATGGCCCAGATGCCATTTGCCGGCATAGAGCGTGGCATAGCCGGCCGCTTTCAGCCGCTGCGCCAGCGTGGTGACGCCGGGTGCCAGCACGGCGTTGTAGCCGGGCCGGCCCTGATGCTGCGGCGGGATGGTTTCCGGCATGTTGCCCAGCCCGGCCTTGTGGGCGTTCAGCCCGGTCAGCAGCATGGCGCGGGTGGGCGAACAGCTGGCCGACACATGGAAATTGGCAAAGCGGGTGCCGGCCCTCGCCAGCGCGTCGATAGTGGGCGTGGCAATCTCCCCGCCATAGCTGCCGGGATCGGAATAGCCCCAATCATCTGCAATGATCAGCACGATGTTGGGCCGGGGCGCGGCAGGCGGATCAGCCGCCGCCGGGGCCAGCGCCGTTGCTGCCAGCAACAGGGCCGCCAGCCGCTTCACAGCCAGCCGCTTCATAAGGCGTCGGCCTCCACCGCCGTGCTGCCGGCCGGCAGGAACAGCCGCAGGCCATCATCGGCGATGCGGATGCGGCCATCGAACCGCTGCGGCGCGTCGCCCAGGA
>JALOSK010000293.1 GCA_025458465.1 Sandarakinorhabdus sp.
CGTCACGCCGAAATCGGCCATCAGATTGACCTGGTTCACGCTCCGCGTCTCGATGCCGGTGCCGGCGGAGAGGAACAGCGCGTTGGTGAAATGGGTGACGGCCTCGCGGATATAATGGCCGCCGTTGATCATGCCGTGGCCATAGACGCTGTGCACCACGTCGGATGATTGCAGCCCCATCCAGCGATACATGCGGCCAACCAGCAGATTGGTGACCTCGCGGCCCTTGGGGCCAAACATCAGCGGCTGCGGCCGGCCGGTGGTGCCGCTGGTGGTGTGGAAGATCACCGGATCGCTGCCCCGCCCGTCGAAATCGCCGTAAGGCGGGGTGGCGTTGACCGAGGCCATCAGGTCGCTCTTGTCATAGACCGGCAGCTTCGTGATGTCGTCCAGATTGCGGATATCGCCCGGCTGGATGCCCTTTGCGCCCCACAGTCGCTGGTAGAAGGGGATCTGCCAGCCCCGCGCCATCAGCTTGGTGAACTGGGCGTCCTGGAGGGCGCGCAGTTCATCGCGGCTGATGCTGCGGTAACGGCGGGTGAAATCCTCCCCCACCGGGTAATCGGCAAGCAACTGCTTGATATCCAGACATTCGAAATAGCTGCGCTGGCTCATGTCGGGTCCGTGAAATAGGCGAGTGGATCGGTGAAGATGCGAGGGTCGGCGGCCGGGCTGGCCAGTTCGCGGGCGAGGGCCAGCTTGGCCTTTGTCTGTGCGGGCGACAGCGGCGCATCGGGGCTGCCCAGCGTCGCCGGGATGGCGCGGGTGACGGTGTGGCCGTCGGCAAAGCTGAGCGTGATCGCCTGCGGAAACAGCGCATTGGGATCGGGGTTGCCATCGTCCACCAGGCGCAGATGGCGGGCAAAATCGCTCAGCGCCGGGTCGGCAAACTGGGCCGGAGTGAAGCAGCGCGGATCGATGCGGCCATCGCGCCGCATCAGCCCGGCCAGGAACGGCAGGCACAGCCGCGCCCAACTTGGCGTCATGCCAGGCTCCATGGCGCGGCCAACGAGGCGGCGGATCAGCGGCGGGCAGGCCAGTTCAACGGCCACCACATCCTGCCCGGCAAATTCGGCCAGCACGCCGAGCGCGGCATGGCTGGCGCGCCCCGATGGATAGGGCTTCACGCTGAGTTCGGCGATACGCCAGCGCTGGCCAAGATCGGCCACCAGCGCCCCGCTGTCGCCGGCATCGATCAGATTGAAATAGCCGAACGGCCCATCCAGCACATCGGCCGGCGCCGGAAAGCCGGCCTTTGCCAGATCGCTGGCCAGCACCGCCGCGCGGGCCGCATTGGCAATCTGGAAGGGCAACGCCAGCGACCCTTCGACATGCGCCTGCATGGTGCCGGCAACGCTTGAGTAGGCCAGGCCCAGTGCCGGCAGCAGCGGCGCGCCATCGATGCGGGCGACCGCCAGCGCCGCGCCGAGCAGGCCGGCCGTCGCCGGCCGGAAGAAGCGGAGCGGCGATGTGGCCGCATCGCCCAACCCGGCGGCCACCTCGACGCCCACGGCCAGCGCCACCAGTGCGTCGTCAGCCGGCACCCCACCGCGCCGGTCAATCGCCGCGCCCAGTGCCGCCGTTACCACGCTCATGGCATGGACCACGGCGGGTTCGTGCACGGCATCCCACTCCAGGCAATGGATGCGATAGCCGTTGACGAAGGCCGCCGCTTGGGCTGGCATGCGCTCCGCGGTGCCGAGCAGACGCGCCTCGGTCCCCTGCCCCATGGCCCGCGCCACCGCCAGCATGGCCGCTGCCCCCGGCGCATCATGGCCGGCAGCGCCTACGGCCAGCGTGTCGGCGAGGAAATGGCGGGCAACCGCCGCCACATCATCCGGCAGGCGATGGGCAACGCCGGCGTAATCGATCAGGGCCGCAACCGCGCTCACGCCGCCCACTCGTCAAGCAGCGCGATGATCGCGCCAATGTCATCGCCGTGCAGTGCCAACCTTGCGGCACGCTCGGCTTCGCTGGCCGGCAGCCCGCCCCATTCGACCAGCATGGTGAGTTTGGCGATCAGTCCGGCTTCGTCCAATGGCCGCTCCGGGTCGCCGCGCGTGTCCACCAGTTCCAGCCCATTCAGCCGCGCGCCAAAATGCGCCGGATAGCGGGCGGTGAAGTCCGCGCCTTCGCGTACCTTCACCAGCGCCCGCAGTGGGGCCAGTTCGGCAATCGCGTCAGCCGTGAAATCCGCCGGCGTGGCGCGGCGGCCATCGGCGATCACCGCCACCGCATGCTGCAGGCTGAACTTCGCATCCACTTCGGTCACCGGATTGGCGCGGTCGCAGAAGCGCAGCGCGTCGGCATAGGTCTCGACCAGGAACGGCCCCTGCAGCGCACCCTGCGCCCGCAGTTCCAGCGCGCAATCAATGACCGGATGCGCATGCCGGCAGGCGGCCCACGGCTTGAAGCTCACCGCCCCGATCAGCCAGTCCCCCGGCTCTGGCAGTGGTCCGGGCGTCTCTGTCATCGCCGCAAACAGGCCCTGCGGCCCTTCCAGCACCGCCGCCGGCCCGGTGAAGCCCGCCCTGGCCGCGCGCGCGCACCACAATCCCTCCAGCGCGGCGCGGGTGACGTGCAGTTGCTTGGTCATCACGTCATCATGGCGCATGTGCCACAGCCCGCCGGCCATGGAGGCGGCATGGCCCATGGCGCTCACCGTTTCGCGCTCCAAAAGCCCGAAGATGCTCGCCGCCGCCGCCGCCGCGCCCGGCCCACCGGCGGTGCTGGTCGGGTGCCACAGGCTGTAATGGCGTGCATCCAGCATCATGCCGATGGCGATCATCGCTTCATAGCCGCGCACCGCACCGGCCAGCATCGTGGCCATGTCGCAGCCCGTTTCGCGCGCCGCGCTCAACGCTGCCGGCCAGATCACCGGCCCCGGGTGCAGCAGCGCCTGGCGATGGACATCGTCCATCTCCAGCACATTGCCGAGATAGGCCACCCGCTCCAGCACGTCCGGCCCGGCGCGGCGCGCCGCCGCAGCCACGGCGCTTTGT
>JALOSK010000294.1 GCA_025458465.1 Sandarakinorhabdus sp.
GCCCGCGATCCGGGCAGCCGCGCCAAGATCGGCGTGATCAGCAACGATTCGAGCATCGATCCGGTTGGCGCCTGCGTCGGCATGAAGGGCAGCCGCGTGCAGGCGGTGGTGCAGGAACTGCAGGGCGAGAAGATCGACATCATCCCCTGGTCGCCCGACACCGCCACCTTCGTGGTGAACGCGCTGCAGCCGGCGGAAGTGTCGAAGGTGGTGCTGGATGAGGAAGACGGCCGCATCGACGTGGTGGTGCCCGACGATCAGCTTTCCCTCGCCATCGGCCGCCGTGGCCAGAACGTGCGGCTGGCCAGCGCGCTGACCGGCAAGCAGATCGACATCATGACGGAAGCCGACGAGAGCGAGCGCCGCCAGAAGGAATTCGTCGAGAAGTCCGAACTGTTCCAGAACGAACTGGATGTCGATGAAACGCTGGCCCAGCTGCTGGTTGCCGAAGGCTTCTCGGAACTGGAAGAAGTCGCCTATGTCGAACTGGCCGAAATCGCCAGCATCGAAGGCTTTGACGAGGATCTGGGCACCGAACTGCAGAACCGCGCCATCGAGGCGCTGGAGCGCCGCGAGGCCGCCGCCCGCGAGGAACGCCGCGGCCTTGGCGTGCAGGACGATGTTGCCGCCATCGAAGGCCTGACCGAGGCCATGCTGGTGGTGCTGGGCAAGAAGGGCATCAAGACGCTGGATGATCTGGGCGATCTGGCCACCGATGAACTGGTGGGCCGCAGCGGCATCCTGAAGGAATTCGGCCTTTCGGATGATGATGGCAACCGCATCATCATGGCCGCCCGCGCGCACTGGTTCGCGGACGAAGAACCCGCTGATGGGGAGGACGCATCAGCGGATGGAGCACAATGATCGCCTGACTCCGGCATCACCGGCCGCCACGCAGGAGAGCCCCAAAGCGAGCGAACGCCGCTGCCTCCTGACCGGCGAAGCCATGCCCCGCACCGGCCTCATTCGGCTGGCGCTGGCGCCCGATGGCAGCATTGTGCCCGATCTTGGCGGCAAGTTGCCGGGCCGGGGTGGCTGGATCAGTGCCGATCGCGCCCTGTTCGACAGCGTTGCCGCCAGGAAGCGCCTGCACGGCGCCCTCGCGCGGGCGCTGAAAACCAACGCGCTGCGGCTGCCGGATGATCTGGCGGCGATGATCGAATCGGGCCTGATGCAGCGCCTGCTGTCACGGCTTGGGTTGGAAAATCGCGCCGGCAACCTCATATTCGGGGCAGACCGGGTGCGCGAACAGCTGGCCAGGGGCAAGGTCCTGATGCTGCTGCATGCTGCCGATGCCCGGCCCGATGGCGCCGATCGGCTGGACGGCATGGCGCGGGCTGTGGGCGAAAGCCTGGAAGAGGATATTGCGCACCGCCGGCTGCCGTTCGGCCGCGACGCGCTTTCGGCTGCGCTGGGGCGCGGCAATGTGGTGCATCTGGCCATCATCGATGCGGCAGCCGCCGTCCGCGTGATGGCCGATCTGGAACGGCTGGCCGGTTTTGCCAGTCCCGCAACGATGGAAACCGGGTGTGCGGTTGCAACATAAGGTTGCGACAATCGCCCATGGAAGGCATTAGGCCCGACGATATGAGTGACGACAACAAACCCAAGCTTGGCATGCGCCCCTCCCTCGGCCTGAACAAGGCTGTCGAGGTGGGCAAGGTGAAGCAGACGTTCAGCCACGGCCGCTCCAAGCAGGTGGTGGTGGAAGTGAAGCAGCGCCGCGTGCTGCACCGCCCGGGCGAAGCCGCGCCCACCCCGGCGCCGGAACCGACGCCTGCGCCTGCGCCTGCGCCTGCTCCGGTTGCCAAGGCCGCGCCCGCCAGCCCGGCGCCGGCCCCGGCCCAGTCCGTTCAGGCCACCGCGGCCCCTGCCACCCAGCCGCCGGCAGAACCGCAGGCCCCGCCGCCGCCGCGCCCGCAGATGCCGCCGCCGGTGATGTTCCGCCCGGTGGAGCGCCCGCCGCTGCCGCCCAAGGCCGAACCCAAGGCACCAGAGACCAAGGCGCCGGAACCCGTTCCTGCGGCCGCAACGCCTGCCCCGCAGGCTGCCAAGCCCGCCCCGGCACGTCCGCCCGCGGCGAAGCCGGCACCGCCGGCCCGCCCGGCCGCCGGCGCCGCGCCCAAGCCGCGCATGACGCCGGCCGAAATGGCCGCCATGTACCAGCGTCAGGCCGAGGAAGAGCGGCTGCGGCTGCTGGAGGAAGTGCGCATCCGCGAAGACCAGGAGCGCGCCGCCCGCGAAGAGGAAGAACGCCGCCGCATCGAGGAAAAGCGCCTGCGCGAGGAAGAACTCGCCACCAGGCCCGATCCGCAGCCGGACGCCGAAGGCCTGATCCTGCCGACCGACGTCAGCGATGACGACGATGATTCGATGCGCGTGCGCATCATCCCCGGCCGCAAGCCCGAAGCGCCCAAGCCGTCGCGCCTGAAGCTGGGCGATGATCGCCGCAAGTCGGGCAAGCTCACCGTCACGCGCGCGCTTGACGAAGATGGCAACACCCGCATGCGCAGCCTTGCCGCGCTGCGCCGCGCCCGCGAGAAGGAACGCGGCCGCCTGGGCAGCCAGCCCAAGCAGGTGCGCGATGTCACCGTGCCGGACACGATCACCGTGCAGGAACTGGCCAACCGCATGGCCGAGCGCACCAACAACGTGGTGCGCCTGCTGGCGCGGCTGGGCGTGCCCACTGCCGCCCACGAGGAAATCGATCAGGACACCGCCGAACTGGTGCTGACCGAATTCGGCCACAACATCATCCGCGTTTCGGAAAGCGATGTCGAAAAGGGCATGGTGGGCGAAGCCGACGTAGAAGAGGATCTGGTGGCACGGCCGCCCGTGGTCACCATCATGGGCCATGTCGATCACGGCAAGACCAGCCTGCTGGATGCGCTGCGCGGTTCCAACGTGGTGAAGGGTGAAGCCGGCGGCATCACCCAGCACATCGGCGCCTATCAGGTGACGACGAAGGACAAGCAGAAGATCACCTTCCTCGACACGC
>JALOSK010000295.1 GCA_025458465.1 Sandarakinorhabdus sp.
CCGTTATGGCGGCGCGCTGCGCGTGCTGACCGACGAGGAAGCCGACAGCCTGGCCGCCAACCTGAATGGCGACAACAACCGGGCCAACCAGACGCTGGCACTGATGCGGCTGTTTCCGCGCGATGCCGCGCTGGCCGCCGCGCAGCAGATCGCGCCGAAAGACCCACTGGCCGCCCACATGGCGGGATTGAGCGTGCTGCCCGGCAATGCCGGCCGCAAGGTGGTGACACAGGTGCGGGAAGGCCGCGAAATCCTGCGCAGCAATCCCAAGATCGTCAGCAAGCCCGATGCCGAGGAAACCCGCGCCGATGTGCTGGGCGATGCCTTGCGCCTAGTGCCGCAGCTGGCCGGCGTGATCGGCCCCACCGCCGATGCCATCTATGCCGCCCGCGTGACCGCCTTTGGCGGTGGCGATGGCTTTGACAGTGCGCGTTACGCGCAGGCGGTGAATGACGCGCTGGGCGCCTATCGCGGGCTGGACGGGCAGACGCGCGGCGGCATTGGCCAGGATCGCAGCGGCGCACCCACATGGCTGCCCACCGGGATCAGCCAGAATGATTTTGATGGCGCGCTGGCCGCGCTGGATGATGCGGCGCTGGCCCGCAATGCCGCCAATCAGCCGGTGGACGCGCGCGGCAAGCCAGTGCCGGCCGATGTGATCCGCAATGCCCGGCTGCTGCCCGTGGGCGATGGCCGTTACCGCGCGCTGGTGAATGGCCAGATGGTGATGGCCAAGGGCGGCGGCCCCTTCCAGCTGACCGTGCGGGCGCGCGCGCGATGATTGACTGGTTCAGCCCTGCCGCCACGGCCGATGCCCTGCCCGCCTATCGCGGGCCGGCGCCGACCATGGGCGACGCCTTTGACGCCGGCCGGCTGAATTACGATGCCGGATCGAACAGCATTGCCCGCGATGTGTATGCCGCGCAGATCGGCGCGGAAATCACCAGGGCGCTGGCGGCGCGCGGGCGCACCGGGATGGTGGCGGCCAATGGCAAGCGCATCACCTACAAGCCGGAAAGCCTGCGGCGGGACTATATCGCGCAGCCCACCGTGCAGCCGCGCCTGCTGCAAGACATTGCGGCCGAGCGGCGCCGTGACCCTGAATTCCTGAAAGACCTGTTTCCCGAAGGCGTGAGCGAAGCCGCGCTGGAAGCCGCCATCATTGCGCGGCGCAAGCGCGATTTTGAAAGCAGCAGCGCCGTGCTGGAAAATGCCGAAGGGCTGGGCACGGCCGCCGGCTTTGTGGGCGGGCTGGCCGCCACGTTTGAAGATCCGTTGCAGCTGGTTGGCATGGGTGCCACGGCCGCACTGCCGATCACCGCCATTGCCGGGCGCGGCGCGGCCACCGCCACCCGCGTGGCGCCGCGCCTTTTCGGCGGCAGCGCCGCCCGCGTGCGCGCCACTGCGATTGCCGCCCGCCTGGGCACGGCCGGGACAATCAATGCCGGCGTGGTGGCCGCCACGCTGCCGGTGATGGATGATCGCCTGGCCGAAATCGGCGTGGAAATGGGCGGCGCCGATATCGCCAAGATGCTGGCCATGGGCTTTGCGGCCGGCGGCATCATCGAGGGCGGCCAGATGGCCGTGGCCGCCGGTGCACGCGCCGCCGCCCCGGCCGTGACCGGCAGCGTGCGCCGCATGGCCGCCGCGCTGCGCAACACGGGCAAGGAACGGCCGCTGACGCCCGACGAGGCCGACGCGCTGGCCGTGCTGGACGAGGCCGCAGAAGATATCCGCAGCAGCCCCTATGTGCCCACGGCCGAAGGCGATGCCGTGCACGCCGCGCGCCTGGAAGAAGCCGTGAGCGCGCTGGAAAATGATCGGCCGATTGATCCCGCGCCGTTCACGGAAACCACGGCGCCGCTGCGCAGCGAAGTGGAAACCGCTCAGTATCTCGACATGGCGCGGGCCTATGCCGCTGATCGCGGCGCCGGGCCTTTGACGCCGGAAGCCTTTGGCGCCGCCGCAGGGCTGGCGCCCGATGATGCCCGCCAGATATTGATGACGCTGGCGGCCAAGGATCGCAGCGTGCGCATGAGCGTGCGCACCGACAAGGCGACCGGCGCGCAAGCCCAAGTGTTTCGCCGGGCGCCGCAGCGCAGCGGGCCGGTGGACCTGCTGACCTGGATTGGTGATCGCGGCGGGATCAGCACCGCCAATGCCCACAGCCTGCTGCAAACGCTGGGGCAGAAATTCATTCCCGGCAGCGGGCCGCTGTTTCGCAAGACGGGCTTTGACCTGGAAAGCCTGGGCCAAGCCCTGATCGAAGATGGCTGGGTGCCAGAGCGCCTGGCCTATGATCCCAATGCGGCCGGCGGGATGACCGAAGCCGAAGTGCTGGCTCTGCTGGACCGGGCAGTGCGCGGCGACAAAATCTATCGCCCGGATGACCTGGCGACGGTGGCCGAGCGCGACGCGGCGGCCGGCAATGCCAGCGGCGCGCAAGCGGCCTTCATGGAAGCCGCCCGTGCCGACATGCAGCGTTATTGGCTGGAGGAACTGCCCGAATTCGTGACCGAGGGGCAGCCGATGACCCCGGAGCAGCTGGCCGAGATTGAACCGTTCATGACACCGGAGCGCGATGCCAAGGCCGCCTACGACGCATGGATGGAAAGCTGGACCGAGCGCAACCGGGCCGAAATCGATGCGGCCTATGAGGCAATCGACAATGCGGCGGATGTTGAGCTTCCGCCGGAATATCGTATGGAGGGCAGCGATGGCGGAGACGGCGGAAATCCAGCGATTGCGCGCGCAGCTGGCGATGGCGCAGAAAATGGTGACGGACCCGGTGCTGTTTCAAGAAACGCGGGACAGCGCGGCGATGCAGATACGCCATCTGCAAGCCCGATTGCAGATGCTGACGCAGCCGGCGGCGCCGCCGAAGCAGCCCTAGAAGGCTTTGACGATCCCACCGGGCCGGCCATTGCCGCCCAGGTGGAAAGCCTGGTGCACGACCTGCGCGCGGAAGTGACGGGCGACCCGGTGGCGGGGCCTGGTGAGCCGCCAGTGCCAACAGGCATGATCCGCGTTTATCATGGCGGCAATGATGCGACGACCGGCGGCGGCGGCCGATGGGTAACGACATCCCGGCCAAAAGCGCAGGGATATGCAGACAAAAGCGGCGGGCAATTGTGGTTCACCGATCTGCCTGAAAATCACCCGCGCCTGACACCCGAATATCCCGAACAGGGATATCGCCAGGGCTTTACATTTGAATGGGAGTTGACCGAAGCCGAAACCTTGCGGCTGCAAACCATGGACGAAGCCCGCCCCAATCCGCTGGATTTGGGCGAGCAGGTGGACCCGGCCGCCGCCGCGCGCGCCGCGCAGGAACTGGCGCTGCAGGCCAACAGCCCCATGCGCGGGCGGGCCGAGCAGGCCGATCTTTCCGATACCGGCCTGTTTGGCCAGATTGATGCCTTTGCCATGCACGATGGCAAGGCACAGACGAAGGCCGACCTGCTGGCCGAAATCGAGGCCGACGATGCCGCCCTGAACACGCTGCGGGGGTGCCTGTGAGCCTGGCCAGCTGCATCACCAGTTTGCGCGCCAAGGGCCAGCTGGACCCGGATCGGGCGCAATTCTACCTGGACCATTTCAACGAGCTGCGCGCCGAATATGAAAAGACCATGGGGCGCTTTCAGGCCGAAGCCCTGGCCACGCGCGAGACGGTGGAGGCGGTGGGCCGCCAGATGAGCGAGGCGCGGCGGCAGAAGCTGCTGCAACTGCGCACGCAGGAAGGCATCGCCGCGGCCATCGCCGCGCATGTGAAGGCTGGCGGCAAGGCCGGCGATGCCGCCATTGCCGTGTTTGACCGCGTGGAAGGAGTGGACGGCATTGCCAGCCTGGAAGGGCGCCGGCAGGCGGTGCTGGCCATGGCGCACAGCAAGATGACCAGCCTGCTGCAACGATTTTCCACCGATCTTGCGGGGCGCACCCGCAACGCCGCGCAACTGGGCAACGTGATCAGGGAAGCCTTTGGCCACGACACTGGCGACCTGGCCGCGCGCGAACTGCTGAAAGCCTGGGCCGAAACGGCCGAACTGCTGCGCCAGCGCTTCAACGCGGCCGGTGGCCACATGCCGGCCATGGCGGATTGGGGCCTGCCGCAGTTTCACGACAGCCTGAAAGTGCGGCAGGCCACCTACGAGGCGTGGCGTGATTTCATCCTGCCCCGCCTGGATTTGCGCCGGATGAAAGACGGGATGACCGGCAAGCCGCTGACCGTGGTGCAGCTGAACAAGGCCCTGCGCGCCGCCTATGAAAGCATCCGCACCGAAGGCATGGACACGATGGTGCCCGGTTTCAGCCAGCCCCAGCGCCTGGCCAACACGCGGGCCGAAGCGCGGTTTCTGCGCTTCAAGGATGCCGATGCCTGGCTGGAATATCAGGCCCAATATGGCACGCCCAACCCGTGGGATGCCATGATGGGCCATGTGGAAGGCATGGCGCGCGACATTGCGCAGATGGAAATCCTGGGGCCGGCGCCCACCACCACGGTGCGATGGCTGACCGACCTGCTGCAAAAGGATGCCCTGACGAGCCGCACGAGTGGGCGCATGTTCGACCAGCTGCGTGATCGGGCCTTTGGCGCAGCCAGCCAGATCGAGCGCATGTATGGCGTGTTCAACGGTGAAACCAACCGGCCAGTGAGCGGCACGCTCGCCCGCGGATTTTCCACGGTGCGCAGCCTGCAACAGGCGGCCAAGCTGGGCGCGGCCATGCTTTCGGCGATCACCGATGTGGGCTTTCAGCGGGTGACGGCGCGTTTCAACGGGCTGGAACATCGCCGCATCATCGCCGGGCAGGTGTGGCGATATGAAAACGATGCCAACACGCCCGAAGTGGCCCGCCGCCTTGCCAGCGGCGTGATCCGGCTTTCGGGCCTGGCGGCGTGGACGCAGGCCGGCAAATGGGCCTTTGGCATGGAATTCATGGGCGCCCTAGCGCGGGCCGCCAAGATTGAGTGGAGCGCGCTTGATCCCAAGCTGCAAGCCGCCATGGCCCGTTATGGCATCAATGCCGCCGAATGGGACGTGCTGCGCGCCACGCCGCTGTATGAGCATGCCGGCGCCAAATTCCTGCGCCCGGATGAAGTGGCCGACAGGGCGGTGCAGAACAAGCTGCTGGAAGCCATCGCCAGCGAAACCCGCCTGGCCGTGCCGGTGCCCACGCTGCGCGCCCGCGCCATCATGACCGGCGGCCTGCGCCCCGGCACATGGAGCGGCGAACTGTGGCGCAGCGTGATGCAGCTGAAAGGCTTTCCGGTATCGGTGCTGATGACGCACGGCGTGCGCGCGGTGAACCAGAA
>JALOSK010000296.1 GCA_025458465.1 Sandarakinorhabdus sp.
ATGCCATCCTCGATCAGCACGGTGCGGCTGGTCGGGGTGCCTTCGTCGTCCACCGTCAGGCTGCCGCGGCGCTGGTCCATGGCGCCATCGTCCACCACCGTCACGCCCGGCGCCGCCACGCGTTCGCCGATGCGCCCGGAAAAGGCACTGGTGCCCTTGCGGTTGAAATCGCCTTCCAGACCGTGGCCGATGGCTTCGTGCAGCAGGATGCCGGGCCAGCCGGGGCCGAGCACCACGGTCATTTCGCCAGCCGGCGTGTCCACCGCGTCAAGGTTCACCAGCGCCTGCGCCAGCGCGATGTCGATCGCGCGCTCCCAGGTCGCGTCTTCGAACAGCGCGTCATACAGATAGCGCCCGCCAAGGCCGTGGAAGCCGGTTTCGCGGCGGCCGTTCTTTTCCGTCACCACCTGCACGTTCAGCCGCACCAGCGGCCGCACGTCGCGCACGCGGGTGCCATCACCGCGCAAAATCTCCACCACGCTCCAGCTGCCCAGAAGGCTGGCCGAAACCTGCACCACCCTGGGATCGCGGGCGCGGGCGGCCGCATCGATCTTCTGCATCAACGCCACCTTCGCGGCGAAATCCACGCCCGAATCGCCCGGGGCCAGCGGGTTTACATCGGTATAGCGGCGGGCATTGGTGGGCAGCGGCGGCAGCGCCATGGTGCCCCCGTGGCCATCGCGTACCTGGGCAATCGTGTCTGCGGCGCGCGCGATGGCGGCGTGGGAAAGATCGTTGGCGTGGGCATAAGCCGTCATCTCGCCGGCGACACCGCGCAGGCCGAAGCCCTTCTGGGTGTCGAAGCTGGCGGACTTCAGCCGGCCATCGTCGAAGGCAAAACTTTCGGACACGGCATATTGCAGATAGAGTTCGCCATCATCGCAGCCGCGCAGGGCATCGGCCACCTGCGCTGCGGTGCGGCCGGGATCAAGGCCGGTATCGGCATAGAAAATCTGGTTGGCGTCGGGATTCACGATCATCCCGCAGATATGGCCCGCTTGCTGCCAAAGGGAAAGGGGCGTGACGTCAGAACGCGCAGGTGAGCAGCCAACGTTCGTTGGCGCGATCGAAGATGATGCGGCTGCACTGGTCCAGAACGTCGCGCCCGATCAGGATCCACGGGTCGCGCCCACGCTTCTTCTTCTCGCGGCCGGCCGTGACGGTGATCGTGTCCTCATCGTCGGTTTCGGTGGATGTGCCCCTGGCGGCGGCATCGATGGCGCGGGCCTCCGCCTCGGAAATGCGCACGCCGGTATCCTTCAGCGGCAGGCCGAGGATATTGGCGCCAGGACTGGCCTTCAGTCTCTGCCAGGGCAGGGCCACGCCGGGAAACGGCCGCCAATAGCCGATCTCATTCGCCCGACGCAGCAGGCCCGCCTTGATCAGCGCCTCGCCGGCGCGGGCGTTCATCACCGTCACGGGGCTGTTGAGTTCAAGGCTGATGTCGATCTCCTCACCGCCCAGACTGGTGTTGATGCCGGTCTCGCCTGTGCCCTTTTTCTTCAGGATCAGCGTTCGGCTGTTCGGCAGCGTGTCGCGCAGGATCACGTCCACGCGATCAGCCTTCAGGGCGCCGATGGTGAGAATGCCATCGGCATCACTGGCGATGGGCCGGCTTACCCACACCGTGGGCACCTTGCGGTCAGGCAGGCCCTTGGGCGTGATGCTGGCCAGGTTGAACCGGAAGGTCGCCTCGCCGCCGGGGATCATCGCATTGCGGAAGGTGCGCTTGCCGAAGAAGGGGAATGGCTTCAGCCCGGCGCGCTGGGCTGGCGCCTGGTTGAGAATCAGCGCCGTATCGAACGACAGCGCGATGCGGATGTTCAGCGTGGCTTTCTTCACGGCCACGGGCAGATAGGGGTTGCCGTTTTCTGCAACCTTGAGGGTGAGCACCTGCGGGGCCTTGGCCGCCAGCACCGGTACTGGCGCCAGCAGCAGCGCCAGCGCGATTGCGCCGGATTTCACCGCTTGTCTGCCGGGCCGCCCGCCAGGATGAAGCGCCGGTCGCAATAGGAACAGTCGGCAAAACCTGCCGCGCCAATCTGGATCCACACGCGCGGGTGGCCGTCCCCACCGCGTTCATCGCCATCGCAAAACACGCGGGCGGTGTCGCTGACATAGGTTTCGGGGGCCGGCAGGGCCATTGCACGAGGAGCAGCCATGGCCTCTCCTATCAGCCCGGCGCGGCCAAGTCACGCCACGTCACCTTGTCGCAGCAATTGCAACATGTTCGTCACACGCGCGCCATCCAACTGCAACGAAGCATGGGCATGGCCGCCCCTGCGGCAGCGCAACCAATGCCTGCCATCAACAAGGGGTCCACATCGATGCGTCGTTTCCAGCTGCTGGCCAATGCCAGCCTGTTCGCCAGCCTGTTCGCCGCCATGCCCGCGATGGCCGTGGAAAATGCCGATGCGGCCGCTGCCGATCAGCCGGTGAGTGCTGCCGAGGAAATCGGCGAGGAAATCGTGGTCACAGCGCAAAAGACCGAACAGAAATTGAAGGACGTGGCCGTCACCGTCACCGCCTACACCGGCCGCACCCTGCGCGAGATTGGCGTCACCCAGTTCGACCAGCTTGCCGCCTATGTGCCCGGCCTCAACGTGCAGGAACAGAGCCCCAACAACCCCGGCTTCGTGATCCGCGGCATCACGTCCGACAGCGGCTCCTCGCAGGGCTCGCCGGCGGTTACCGTCTATCTCAACGGCGTTGATGTCAGCCGCTCGCGCGGGTCCTATTTCGACCTGTACGATCTGGAGCGCACCGAAGTGGTGAAGGGTCCGCAATCGACCCTGTTCGGCACCGCCGCCGCCGTCGGCGTCGTGTCCGTGATCACCGCCAAGCCGCAGGCTGGCACGTCGGGCGAAGTGCGCGTGGGCTATGGCAACTTCAACCAACGCCGCATCGATGGCCATTTCAACGTGGGCAATGACGTGATCGCCTTCCGCCTGGCCGGCGCGGTCAAGCTGCGCGACGGCGTGGTGGAGAA
>JALOSK010000297.1 GCA_025458465.1 Sandarakinorhabdus sp.
TCATCGGCGTCGACACGGAAATTGTCGCGCAGCTCGTCGTCGAGGAAGATCGAGTAGATGGAGTAGACGAACAGCTTGTTGTCCGCATCCGGCGCCCAGTCGAGCCGGCCGGTGAGCGACCAGTTCTGGCGGGTAAGGCGATAGAATTTGTTCTCGATTTCGCGCGCCCACACGCGCTGCGGGCCGTTGCCGCCGTTGAACAGCGCATCGGGATTGTCGCTGGCGCCAACCGGGCGACCGTCCTGGCTGACGGTTTCCCAGTCGATCTCGAAATTGTCGGTGCCCATGCGGCGCTGGTAGAAGCTGCCCGACACCAGCACGCCGATGTCGCCGATGCCGGTTTCCCAGCGGTTCGACAGCACGCCGGAGACTTCATATTCCATGCCGCCGCCAAGATCATTGTAGCCCAGGCCAGCCTTGGACTGGAAGTGCAGGCCCTTGTAATCAAAGGCCGAACGCGTGACGATGTTGACGTTGCCGGCGATGGTTTCGCCGTTCAGATCGGCCGTCACCGCCTTGTTGACGATCACCTGGCCGGCGATGGCCGACGGCAGCGAGTCAAAGCGCGCATCGCGGCCTTCCGGGCTGATCACATAGATGCCGTCAAAGCTCAGCGTGGTCCACTGCAGCGGCGCGCCGCGAATGTTGACGAAGCGGGCCTGGCCCTGGTCACGCTGCACCGAAAGGCCAGGCAGGCGGCTGATGGCCTGCGCGATGTTCTGATCGGGCAGGCGGCCGATGGAGTCGGCGGCCAGCACGCTGACCAGGCTGTCGCTGTTCTTCTGCACGGCCAGCGCGGCGGCGAGGGATTCGGCAATCGGCCGGCTGCCGACAACAACAATCTCGCCGCTCTCGCTGGTGGTCTCACCGGCACTGGCGTTGATGGTCTGCTGATCATCAACGGCAACGACATCGGCGCTGGCGGTATCGGCAGCGGCAAGCGTCTGCGCCATGGCGGGGGTGCCGGCCACGCTGGCCAGCAGGACAACGCGAACGGCGGCGGTGCGCGCGAGAGGTGTGCGGATCATGGTTCGGCCCTGTTGCCCCGGGCTTGATCGCCCGGCGGTTCAGCGCCCGCCGTTAAATGGGCTGCGTGACAGGCCGATTGCGGCGGCATGACGATGGCATGGCAATAGGGTTGCACTTCGGTGACGTGGCGCCGGCGCCACGGCAGCCCGCCGCCCGGTCAGTAATTCCACTGCGCCTGCACGCGCACGACATCACCTTCAGCCCGGCCACTGCGCCGTTCATCGGCCTCGCGGCGGCTGGCGTGGCCATAGGTGAAGGTCAGTTCCAGCGGCGGCATCGGCTGGAACTCGATGCCCAGCTCAAGCTCGTCGGTTTCAAGGCGCGGTGCGTTCAGCGCGGCCTTCCAGCCGCCGCGATAATGCTGCCAGCGCGCGAACGGCATGAACGGCCCCAGCGGCGAACGCTTCACCCGCGCCATCGCCTGGATGTAACCGCCCGACAGCGGCCGTTCCCGGATGGACTGGGTCAGCGGATCGAATTCGGGGCCGGTGCCCCAGTTCCATTCCGCCTGCACGCCGAACGGCTGCGGATAGAGAATGGCATGCAGGCCGACGCGATTGTCGGCAAAGCTGGCCGGGCTGATGCCGCCGCTGCGCAGTTCCGGCTGGAACCGGTTGCGCATCAGCGCGCCGCCCACTTCCAGCACCTGGCCATCAAGGCCCAGGCCATCCAGCGCGAACGGCCAGGTGGCCATCACCACCGTCATCAGGTTGTTGTTGGTTTCGGTGCGGTTGGTGCCCTGGCCGTTGTAGAGCGCCAGCCCGAATGCGCCATAATTGCCGAACAACTTCTGGCCATCCAGCGCCAGCCGGTTCCAGATCTGCTGTACCCGCGCCGGCGTGTAATAGAGGACGATCCCCAGATCGCGTTCGCCCGGCACCGCGCTGTTGATGGCATCGGTACGGTCCAGCGCCAGACGGCTGGAGGAGGATTGCAGATTCTCCCACCCGAACGGCACCTTGGACTGGCCCAGCCGCAGCCGCAGGCTGTGATCCGCCGTGGGGAAGACATCGACATAGGCATCACGCAACTGGCCGAAACTCTCGCGGCGCTCCCCCACCGACTGGTTGGAAACAGCGGTCGCGAAATCAGGCTGCAGATACAGGGAGACATGATCGTTCAGATCGCCCTGCAGGATCAGGCGAACGCGGCGGAAGCTGAAGTTGCCGCGGTCGCTGAGAGCGCTGTCCCCCACCGAACGCAGCCGTGAGATGCCCGCCGGCGCGGTGGCATCACCCGATATGATCTCGTTCAGGCGCATCTGGGTATAGCCGCGCAGCGTGAGCTTTTCATACCAGGGCTTGCTGCGCCGCCGCGGCTGGGTGAGCACGATGGGCTGGCTGGCCGCGGCAACAGCGACGGGAGCGGCCGCGGGTTCGGCGCCTGCCTTTGTCGCATCGACCTGGGGTGCAGGCTCTGGCGCTGCGGCGGCCTGCGCCAAAGCGGCAGCCGGACGATCCGCACGCGGCGCCGCCTGCTGGGCCGCCTTCAGTTCCGCCACCATGGCCTTCAGCTCATCGATCTGGCGCTGCAGTTCGGCAATCGTCGACGCCGGCGTGGCGGGATCAGCCGTCGGCTGCGCCAGCACTGCCGATCCTGCCGTGCTGGCCAGCAAGGTCACCCTGATGAGGAAGGCGACACGCGAAGCGGTGATGTTCATGGGCAAGGGGGGCCTTTGCGACCCTCCTGACAGGATGACGGGGGCGCGGAATGATTGCGCCTTTATGACATTTGTTTTGCAGTTTTGTGACGAACCTGATGGGCAGGATCAGCCCAGCGGCAGGTGGCGCCAGGCCCACACGGCCATGCCGCCGGCGATCGCCACTGCATAAGGCAGATCGGCACCCACGCGCACCAGGCGCGGCGCATCCTCGCCGGTCACGCCGGCCAGCTTCAGCGAACGGCGCACCAGCATCAGTGCCAGCGCCAGCACACCCCCGGCCAGTGCGATCAAC
>JALOSK010000042.1 GCA_025458465.1 Sandarakinorhabdus sp.
GACCCAGGCCAGTGCCAGTGCGGTGAGAAACATCGGTACCGACAGGATGGCGCGCAGCTTCACCATCCACGCGCCGGGCTTGGGCAGGCGCTTGCGCAGGGCAGGCACGAAGCCGATCAACAGGAAGGGCAGCGCGAGGCCAAGGCCGAGGCCTGCGAACACCGCCAATGCCTGCCAGGTTGGCAGCACCAGCGCCGCGCCCAACGCGCCGGCCATGAACGGGCCGGTGCAGGGGGTGGCCACGAAGGCCGCCAGCGCGCCGGTGAAGAAAGCGCCCGAAGCGCCGCCTTCGCGGGCCTTTCCCTGCCCCAGGTTGCCGGTGGACAGCGTCACCTCGAACAGGCCGGCGAGATTGAGCGCGATGCCGGTGACCAGCAACAGCAGGAAGGCGATGACGCGCCGGTGCGGGCTTCGGCAGCGCCGACATTGCCGCGTGCCAGCGCCAGCGCCTTCAGGGACAGGATCGGGAACACGCAGGGCATGACATTGAGGATCAGGCCGCCCAGCACGGCAAACAGCATGATGAGCCCGATGCCCATCTGGCCGCCACCGCCGCTGCCAGCTGCATCATCGCTGCCGCTGGTGGCGGCCAGCGCCGTGCCAGCGGCGGGCACGCTGCCTTGGGTGGCGGTGATGGCAAAGCCCATCGGCGCCTCGCCTGCCATCTCGATCCGCAGCACGCCCTTCACCACGCCTTCCGGCATGTTGGCGTCGGTCTCGATGCGCAAGGCATCGCCCGCCACCGTTGCCTGTTGCGGCGTCACATGGGTGATCACCATGTCGCCTTCCGGGAAGAACCAGGCCGATTTCACGCGATCCAGCCCGGCCATCGGCACGGACAGCACGAAACGGTTGCCCTGCTTGGCCCAGGTGGCGGTGGCAGACAGCGGCTTGGGCAGGGCGGCGCGGGCGGCTTCCAATGCCTTGCCCATCACGGCATCCGCGGCGCCATCACCGATGGTCAGCGGCAGGGTAAGGGTGGCGGCTTCGGGCACGCATTGTTCATGGCTGCACACCAGCCAATCCACCTTCACCGTGATCGGGAAGGCGCTGCCCGGCGCCAGATTGGCCGGCACATCGACGGAGGTGACCAGAACATTCGTCTTTTCATAGACATGGTTCATCAGGCCGGAAACAACCAGCGTGCCCGGCACCGGATATTGCAGATCGGGCGGGGTGCTGGCGCCTTCAGGCAGGCTCCATTCCACGCGCGTGGGCGCACCGGCATCGCCCGGGTTCAGCCAATAGGTGTGCCAGCCTTTCTTTGGGGTGAGCTGGATGCCCAATTGCAGTGTCTTGCCGGGCGCCGGCGTGGCGCTCTGCGCAATCAGTTCCACGCGCGTGTTGGGCTGATCGCTGACCGATTGGGCGAGCACGGGGGCTGCCACCAGCAGGGCAATGGCAAGGATGAGGCGGCGAATCATGGCGCGCCTTGTGCCAGCACCGACACCAAAGGAAAAGAGAAGCCCCGGTTGGCGGTGGCCAACCGGGGCTTTGTGTCACGCGGGCGCCTGCATCAGAAGCGGACGATGAAGCCCACCCGGGCAGTGCCGTTACGATAGGGCAGGCCAACCTGATAATCGATGCCGTCCAGCGCGGCGACGCTGCGCACTGTGCTGTTGCCGGCAGCCAGCACCGATTGGCGGCCCAGATCGGTGTAGAGATATTCGGCGCGCATGGCGATCGCGCTGGACAGCTTGAACTCGGCGCCGGCACCGACGGTCCAGCCCCAGCGCGTCTGGTTGCGTTCTCCGGCCCAGGCGACGGCGGGGGCGCCGTTGGCCACCACGTTGGCATTGCCGCGCGTGTCAGCCGCGGCAAGGCCGCCGGTGGCGTACAGCAACACATCCTTGCCGACGGTGGTGCCCAGCCGTGCGCGCAGCGAGCCGCGGGTGCCGATGCGGCGGTTGGCGCTGGTCGTCAGGCCATCGGGGGCCAGGCCGGGGATGGCAGCGCCGGAAAAGGCGGCGCCGCCGTTGATGTTGCCGAACATCACGTCAAGTTCGACGCCATAGAGGAAATTGTCTGACGAGACATTGTAGCCGGCCACAACGCCGCCCTGAAACCCATCATTGTCGTTCAGCGTCAGCGCGGCCGGCGTGATGTTGGGCGTCAGGGTCTGGAAGGCGGCGGTGCCTTCGGTCACGGCCTGCTTGCTGCCGTGCAGTTGCAGGCCGGCAACCGCGCCGACATAGGGGCCATCAAAGGCGGTTTCGGCCAGCGCCGGCGACGCTGCCAGCGCCATGGCGCTGGCGAGGAAAAGCGGGTTGAGTTTCAGCGACATGCAACTCTCCTTGGTTGGGGGAATTACAGCCGTGTAATGTTGAAGGCTGAAGCCCGGATGAACAAATGTCCATGTTGCCGGCGGGTGCGACGGCCTGCCGCAAAGCTGCGACCCGGCGCCATTGCGGTCAGCCATGCAACAGGCGCCCCACCGAAAAAGCGCACAAACGAAAAACGCCGGGGCATCGCTGCCCCGGCGCCATTCGGCAAACCCGTGATCCGGATCAGCGCTTGCTGAACTGGAAGCTGCGGCGGGCCTTGGCCTTGCCGTACTTCTTGCGTTCGACAACGCGCGGGTCGCGGGTGAGGAAGCCGGCCTGCTTCACCGGGGTGCGCAGGGTCGGTTCATACTTGGTCAGCGCCTGGGCGATGCCGTGCTTCACGGCACCGGCCTGGCCCGAAAGACCGCCGCCCACCACGGTGGCCACCACGTCATACTGATCACGGCGATCGGCCACGTCGAACGGCTGGTTGATCACCAGGCGCAGCGAGGGGCGGGCGAAATACACGGTCTGGTCACGGCCGTTCACCGTGATCTTGCCGGTGCCGGGCTTCAGCCACACGCGGGCAATGGCGTTCTTGCGCTTGCCGGTGGCATAGGCACGGCCGTGGGCATCGATTTCCTGCTCACGCAGCGGGGCGGGCGGGCCACCACCACCGGTGTGGGCGCTGTTGGTGGTTTCGGCATCCATGCCGGCGAGGTCGGCAAGCGACTGGCGATTGTCGGTCATCTTTTCGTTCCTCAACCAGCGATCGTGCTGTTCTTGCGGTTCATCGACTTGACGTCGAGCACTTCCGGCTGCTGCGCGGCGTGCGGATGATCAGTGCCGGCAAACACGCGCAGGTTGCGCATCTGCTGACGGCCGAGCGGGCCGCGCGGCACCATGCGTTCCACCGCCTTGATGATCACGCGTTCCGGGAAACGGCCTTCCAGCACCTTGGCCGGGGTGGTTTCCTTGATGCCGCCGGGGTGGCCGGTGTGGCGATAATAGATCTTGTCGGTCGCCTTGTTGCCGGTGAAACGCACCTTGTCGGCATTGATGACAATCACGTTGTCACCGCAATCGACGTGCGGCGTGAAGCTGGCCTTGTGCTTGCCGCGCAGGCGGTTGGCGATGATCGAGGCGAGGCGGCCGACCACGAGCCCTTCGGCATCGATCAGCAGCCACTTCTTTTCGACTTCGGCCGGCTTGGCGGCGGCCGTGGTGCGGGTGAGCATGGTGCGGTTCCGTTGTTTCAAAAGCGACCGCCGGCAGCGAGAGGCCACCGGCGTTGGCTGCGCCTATTCACAACAACCGGCCGCAGATCAAGGAAAAAGCGGGAATTTTGGGGTGTGGTATTCAAATACCTGACCCATCGTCATGGCGTCCAGTGCCATCGCCAGGCGCTCTTTCAGAGCCGGGATCACGTCGGGGTCCAGAAGAAAGTCGCCAAAGTGAAGCAGTTGCGGGCTGTGGCCTTCATCGCCGAAGCGCAGGGTGACGAACGCCTCCACCGGCATGGCCGCGACGAGGAACCAGCCGATGCGGCCAGGCGCTTCTCCAGAAGTATCCATCGCGTCGAACGGCCGTGCAAAGCAGATGCTCGATTCGGGCAGGCGGATGCCGAATTCCTCCTCCAGCTCACGCAGGGCGCAGGCCGCCGGGCTTTCATCGCCCTCGCGGCCGCCGCCGGGCAGATCGATCATGCCGGGCCAGCGCAGGCCGGGCCTGTCGTCGCGGCGGTAGGTGAGCAGCTGGTTGTCGAGCATGGCGGCCAGCTTGGCGCCGGCAAAGTCGCTGCCGTCCCAGGCGACAATCAATCGGCCACCGCGTGGGCCTGAAGATGGCCCAGCAAGGTCACCTCCAGCGTCTTTTCGTGTGTGGCTTCCAGCACCACCTCGGGCGCAAAGCCGGCGCGGCGGGCTTCTTCCCAGCGGGCGGCGCACAGGCACCAGCGATCGCCGGGGTTGAGGCCGGGAAAGCCGAACTCAGGCCGCGGTGTCGAAAGATCGTTGCCCACCTGCCTGGAGAAGGCGAGGAATTCCTCGGTCACCACGGCGCACACGGTGTGCAGCCCACGGTCCATTTCGTCGGTATTGCAGCAGCCATCGCGGTGCCAGCCGGTGAGCGGATCGAAGGAGCATGGCGCCAGATCGCCGCCGATCACGTTCTTGGCCGTCATGCCGATATCCTTTCGGTGCGGCCCCGCACGCTCCAGTGCGCCGCCCAGGTGACGGCGGCAACCAGCAGCGCCGCGACACCCTGGTGGGCGACGCCCAGCGGGATCGGCACATGGTTGATGACAACAAGCACGCCCAACACGAACTGCGCCAGCACCAGCGCCGCCAGCACAGCCGCGCGCCGGCCTGCACCGGCCTGCCACAGCCGCCACGCCACCGCCAGCGTGGCGGCGGCCACGGCATAGGCAAGGCTGCGATGCAGGAACTGCACGGTCACGGGATCGGCGACCAGATCGCGCAGGCTGGCCGCAATGCCTTCGGGCACCAGCGCGCCGAACATAAGCGGCCATGTGTCTGATGCATGGCCGGCGCGCAGGCCAGCGGTGAAGGCGCCCCAGACGATCTGCAAAGCCAGCAGCGCGGTGAGCGGCCAGATCCACGCCTGTGGGCGTTCGGTGCGGCGGGTGTCGCCGTCCCGCAGATCAAGCGCGGTCCAGATGCAGCCGGCCATGATGATCAGCGCATTGGAAAGATGCACCGCCAGCCGTTCCGGCGCCACTTCAGTGCGGTCCACCAGGCCCGATGCCACCATCCACCAGCCGATGGCGCCCTGCAGGCCGCCCAGCGCGAACAACGCCAGCAGCCGCGGCTTGTAGCCTTGCGGGATCTGCCGTTTCAGCCAGAACCACGCCAGCGGCAGCGCGAACGCCAGCCCCACCAGCCGGCCCAGCAGCCGGTGCACATATTCCCAGAAGAAGATCGACTTGAACTGCGCCAGGCTCATGCCGGCGTTCATCAACTTGTACTGGCTGGATTGCTGATAGAGCGCGAATTCGCGCTGCCATGCGGCGTCAGACAGCGGCGGCAGCGTGCCCGCCACCACATCCCAGCGGGTGATCGAAAGCCCGCTTTCCGTCAGCCGCGTGATGCCGCCCACCACCACCATGGCAAACACCAGCCCGGCAATGCCCAGCAGCCAGGCTGCAATGGCGCGCCGATTCATGTCGGGGCGGGCGTTGATCTGCGGAAGGGCGGCGGCAAGGGTGGCCATTGGTGTGGTCTAGCGGCTTGGGCGGGCGGTGGCCAGCGGGTGCGGCCTTCAGCCGTGCCAGCTGAACACATCCTCCACCCCCACGCCGAAGAAACGGGCAATGCGGAAGGCGCTTTCCAGGCTGGGCGAATATTTGCCCTGCTCGATGGCGATGATGGTGTGGCGCGTCACGCCGACAGCATCGCCCAGCGTGGCCTGGCTGATGTTGCCATGGGCCTCGCGCAATTTGCGCACGCGGTTGCCGATGGGCGGCGGCGCCGGCATCAGAACCCGCGCCGCAGCAGCCATGCGGTGCCCAGATGCACCACCGTCTGGCTGGCCAGCAGGCCGGCAAACATCGAATGGAACAGCATCACGCCATCCCGGTGGGCCATGAACCACAGCAGGCCGCCCACCAGAACCAGCGTGAGCAGGTGGCCGGCCCAGCTCACTGCCCGCGCCGTTGCCGAGGCCTCGCGCTCATCGGCAAGCGTCCGGGCTTCGCCGCGGTTGGCAATCGCCAGCATCACCTGCACGGCGATGCTGCCGGCGATGGTGAGGAACAGATAGGCGATCAACGTGCCCACCGGCAGTTTCATGCCCGGCTGCCAGGCGGCCGGGCCCAGACGGCCAAAATACCAGGCCGCCATGGCCATCACCAGCGCACCCATGGCCCAGGCGGACTTTTCCCGCACCGACATGTCGGACCAACTGATTGTCATTGCTGTGCTCCCGTGTAGAAAATCTTCTACATGGCTAGGTGATTCGCGGCGTGATGTAAAGAATTTTCGACATGGTCGCGGAAAATGCCGTCCGGCCGCAGCCGGCGCTTGCGCGGCGTCATGTAACAATGTAACACAACGCCATGTCCGAGGCGCCGCAAACCCTGCTTGATCGAGTCGCCATCGGCCTGTCCGGCCTGTGCCTGCTGCACTGCATGGCGGGCTTCGTGCTGCTCACGCTGTTCGCGCTCACCGGGGACTGGCTGGATCACCGCATCCATATCGTGGGCCTGGTGCTGGCCATGCCCTTGGCTGCCGTGGCGCTGTGGCGCGGCTGGCGCCGGCATCATCGCGGGGATATCGGCGTTCTGGGCGCGCTGGGTCTGGTGGTGATGGCGGTGTCGCTGGTGGTCGAACATGGCGCGCTGGCCGAAATGCTGGTGTCGATGGCCGGGGTCGGCCTTCTCGCACTGGCGCACTGGCGCAATCTGAAGGCGCTGCAGCCGGGCTGACCCCGGGGCTGGCCTGTGCCATCGCGTTGCTTGCAACTGCAAAGCGAAGTCCCGATAAAGACGCCATGGCCAATGCTCACCGTCACGACCAGCATCACAAGCGCGCCGATCTGGCCAGTGCGGCCGAAGCGCGGTTGATCGGTGCCGGCGAACAATGGACGCCGCTGCGCGCGCAGGTGTTTGCGGCGCTGGCCGGCTTTGATCGGCCGGTTTCGGCCTATGATGTCACCGATGCCGTTTCGACGGCAGTGGGCCGGCGCATCGCCGCCAACAGCGTCTATCGCATCCTTGATCTGTTCGTTGCCAACAATGTGGCCAGCCGGGTGGAAAGCGCCAACGCCTTCATCGCCAACGCCCACCCCGATTGCCCGCATGATTGCATCTTCCTGGTGTGCGACCGCTGCGGCCGGGCGACTCATGTCGATGATGATCGCATCACCGGCGATGTGCGCAGCGCGGCCCGCGCCGCCGGCTTCACGCCGCTGCGCCCGGTGGTGGAAGTGCGCGGCATCTGCGCGGCCTGCGCCTGATTCCAAGGGTTTGGCCAACAGCTCCTGAACCAGTGCGCGATTTGCCCTCGCAAATATGACGAGAGTGTTGATGACAGGGGCAGGCCAAGCCGCTAAGGGAAACCCCTTAAACAAGCCCCTGCACTGTTGCTGCGAGCCCGACACATGAAGCTTGAAACCCCGCTGCTTGATCAGGTGAACATCCCGGCCGACCTGCGCCGCCTGACGCCCGATCAGTTGCCGCAGCTGGCCGAGGAACTGCGGCAGGAGATGATCCACGCCGTGTCCGTCACCGGCGGGCACCTGGGCGCCGGCCTTGGCGTGGTCGAGCTGACCGTGGCGCTGCATTATGTGTTCAACACCCCCGATGATCGGCTGGTGTGGGATGTTGGCCACCAGGCCTATCCGCACAAGATCATCACCGGCCGCCGTGATCGCATCCGCACCCTGCGCCAGCCGGGCGGGCTTTCCGGCTTCACCAAGCGCAGCGAGAGCGAATATGATCCGTTCGGCGCCGCGCACAGCAGCACGTCGATCTCTGCCGCGCTGGGCTTTGCGGTTGCCAACAAGCTGCAGGACAAGCCGGGCAAGGGCATCGCGGTCATCGGCGATGGCGCCATGTCGGCCGGCATGGCCTATGAGGCGATGAACAACGCCCGCGAGGCCGGCAACCGCCTTGTGGTGATCCTGAACGACAACGACATGTCCATCGCGCCGCCGGTGGGTGCGCTGTCGTCCTATCTGTCGCGCTTGCTGTCGGGCCGCAAGTTCCTGGAATTGCGCGAATATCTGAAGCAGATTTCGGGCAAGGTGCTGCCGCCGCCGCTGCAGAAGGCGGCGGCGCGCATCGATGAATATGCCCGCGGCTTCGCCCAGGGTGGCGGCACGCTGTTCGAGGAACTGGGCTTTTACTATGTCGGCCCGATCGACGGCCACAATCTGGAGCATCTGCTGCCGGTTCTGGAAAATGTGCGCGATGCCGCCGAAGGCCCGATGCTGATCCATGTGGTGACGCAGAAGGGCAAGGGCTATGCCCCGGCCGAAGCCAGTGCCGACAAATATCATGGCGTCGTGAAGTTCGACGTGGTGTCGGGCACGCAGTTCAAGCCGCAGCCCAAGGCGCCGGCCTATCAGAACGTGTTCGGCGACATGCTGATCGAGGAAGCCAGGCGCGATCCCAGCATCGTGGCCATCACCGCCGCCATGCCGTCGGGCACCGGCGTTGACCGTTTCGCCAAGGCGTTCCCCGAAAAGAGCTTCGATGTCGGCATCGCCGAACAGCATGCCGTCACCTTCGCGGCCGGCATGGCGGCGCAGGGGATGCGGCCGTTCTGCGCCATCTATTCCACCTTCCTGCAGCGCGCCTATGATCAGGTGGTGCACGACGTGGCGCTGCAGAACCTGCCGGTGCGCTTCGCCATCGATCGCGCTGGCCTGGTGGGGGCCGATGGCGCCACCCACGCCGGCAGCTTCGACATCACCTATCTCGCCACCCTGCCCAACATGGTCGTGATGGCCGCGGCTGACGAAGCCGAACTGGCCGACATGGTGCACACCGCTGCCGTTCATGACGACGGCCCCATCGCCCTGCGCTACCCGCGCGGCGAGGGCACCGGCGTGGAAATCCCGGCCACCCGCACCCGCCTCGAAATCGGCAAGGGCCGCATCGTGCGGCAAGGCAGCAAGGTCGCCATCCTGTCGCTCGGCACCCGCCTCGCCGATGCGCTGAAGGCCGCCGACGAACTGGACGCCAAGGGGCTTTCGACCACCGTGGCCGACATGCGCTTTGCCAAGCCGCTGGACGAGGCGCTGATCCGCAAGCTGGCCGCCACCCACGAGGTGCTGGTGACGATCGAGGAAGGCGCCATCGGCGGCTTTGGCGCCCATGTGCTGACCATGGCGACCGACGAAGGCCTGACCGATGCGGGCCTCAAGATCCGCACCCTGCGCCTGCCGGATATCTATCAGGATCACGACAATCCGGCGAAGCAGTATGCTGATGCGGGCCTGGATGCCGCCGGCATCGTGCGCTGCGTGCTGGATGCGCTGCGGCACAACAGTGTGAATGCTGTCGATGCCACTGATCTTGGGGGTGTGGCACGGGCCTGAACCGGCCTGCGCCATTCGCGCGCTTTCCTTTGTGAGCACACGCGCCTAAGCGGCGCAGCGTGACCGTTGCTGCCGCCTCCACCTCGCGCGCGCCCACGCTGGGCGAGATCCTGCTGCTGGGCAGCCTGACGGCATTCGGCGCCGTCACCATCGATCTCTATCTGCCCGCGCTGCCCGCCATTGCGCGCGATTATGGCGTGTCGGCGGCGGCCGTGCAGCTCACCCTGTCCACCTTCTTCGTCGGCATGGCGGTGGGGCAATTGTTCTTCGGGCCACTGTCTGACCGGATCGGGCGGCGGCCCACCGTGCTGATCGGCTGCGGCGTCTATGTGGTCGCCAGCATCGCCTGCGCACTGGCCCCCAGCATTGAGGCGCTGGTGGCCGGGCGCTTCTTCCAGGCGCTGGGCTGCTGCGCCGCGATGGTGACCTGCCGGGCCATCGTGCGCGACCGTTATGACCACCGCGATTCGGCGCGCATCTTCAGCCTGCTGATGCTGGTGCTGGCCATCGCGCCGCTGCTCGCCCCCACGGTGGGCGGCTGGATTTCCATCGTGGCCGGCTGGCACGCGGTGTTCATCGCCTTCGTGGTGGTGGGTCTGGCGATTGCCACCGCCGTTGCCTGGCGGCTGGACGAAAGCCGGTCCGAAGCCACCGCCGAAAAGGCGCGCAGTTCCTCCACGCTCGCCGGATACTGGGAATTGCTCAAGCATCGCCGGTTGATCGGCTATCTGCTGGTGGGCGCCGCCAATGGCGCCACGCTGTTCAGCTATATCGCCGCCTCGCCCGATCTGGTGGTCGGCACCTGGGGCTTCACCGAAGGCCAGTTCGGGCTGGTGTTCGCAGTTGTGGCCGTGGGCATCGTCGGCTCCAGCCAGGTCAACCGCTGGCTGCTGAAGCATCATGCGCCCGATCGCATCCTGGCCTTTGCCACCCCCGGCGCCGCGCTGGCCGGGGCCGTGCTGCTGTTTGCCGCCATCGCCGATGCGCCGTTGCCGGTGATCTTCCCGCTGCTGTTCATTGCGCTGTCCTCCAACGGGCTGGTTGCGGCCAATGCCTCTGCCGGGGCGCTCAATGTTGATCCGCTGCGCGCCGGGGCCATTTCCGGCCTGATGGGCGGCATCAATTTCGGCATGGGGGCGCTGGCCTCGGCGCTGGGCGCGGCGCTGCACGATGGCACGGCGCGGCCGCTTTCGGCCAATATCGCGGTGGCCTTGCTGGTGGCGGCGGCGGCCTATCATGGGCTGGCGAAGCCCCGGTGACGGCGCAGGCGCTCACCCCGCGCGCCCTGTTGCTGGCGCTGGCTGTCGTGGCCGTGTGGGGCACCAATTTCGCGGTGATCGGGGAGACGCTGAAAACCCTGCCGCCGCTGCTGTTCGCCACCCTGCGCTTTGCCGCCGTAGTGTTCCCGCTGATCTTCTTCGTGCGCCGGCCGGACGTGCCGTGGCGCATCCTGACCTGGTATGGCCTTGCCATCGGGGTGGGGCAGTTCGGCCTGCTGTTCCTGGCCATCAAGGGGCATATCGCGGCCGGCCTTGCCAGCCTGATCGTGCAGACACAGGTGGTGTTCACCATCGCCATGGCGATGATCGGCAGCGGCGAACGGCTGAAGCCGCTGCAATGGCCGGCGCTGGCGCTGGCGCTGGCGGGCCTTGGCGTGGTGATGGGCCACACCGGCGGGGAGGTGAGCGTTTCCGGCATCCTGCTCGTGCTGGGCGCCGCCTTCGGCTGGAGCCTTGGCAACATGGCGCAGCGCGCCGCCGGCAAGGTGGACATGCTGGGCTTCATCACCTGGGCGTCGCTGTTCTCGGTGCCGCCGCTGGCCGCCCTGTCGCTGGCCGTGGAAGGCTGGCCGGCCGTACAGACCGGCCTTGGCGCGATGACGCCGGCGATCTGGGCCGCGGTGGCCTGGCAGGCGGTTGGCAACACGCTGTTCGGCTATGGCGCCTGGGGCTGGCTGCTGGC
>JALOSK010000298.1 GCA_025458465.1 Sandarakinorhabdus sp.
GCGGCGCGCACTTCCATCGATGTGGGGGCCACGCGGTTCTGCAAGATCTTCAGCCGGGTGACATGCGGGGCGCTGGCAACGGCCGCCGCCACGGCGTCGCCATCGCCCACCTGCCAATCGAACAGCGTGTTGCTGCCGGCCTGTGGCCAGATCGCCGGGGCGCCGGGCGCGATGGCGGCGGCGATGCTGGCCACCACGGGCAGTTCGGCATAATCGACGAAGATCGCTTCGGCGCCGGCGCGCGCGGCCTCGCGGGTTTCGGCAACCACGAAGGCCACGCCATCGCCCACGAAGCGCACGCGATCATCGGCCAGCAGCAGGCGCGGCGTCTTCACCTCGCCCGACAGCGGCACAAGGCAGGGCACCGGGCCATAGGCTTCGATATCGCGGTGGGTATAAACCGCCACCACGCCCGGCACATCGAGCGCGGCCGATACGTCGATCTCCTTGATTTCGGCATGGGCGTAAGGGCTGCGCAGGGTGACGCCATACAGCATCCCCGGCCGCGCCAGATCATCGGTGTAGCAGCCCTGGCCGGTGAGCAGGCGCGCATCTTCCACGCGGGGGGTGGATTGTCCGGTGCCGAACTTCATCGTGGCGACTCCTCAAAGGCAGGCGGCAAGGCCGGCGTGATAATCGGGGTAAAGCAGGGAATAGCCAAGCAGGCGTTTCATGCGGCCATTGGCCACCCGACGGCATTCGGAATAGAAGGCCCGGCCCATGGGCGACAGGCCGGCCTGCTCCAGCGGCACCAGCGGCGGCACGTCCATGCCCAGCAGGCGCGCGGCAGCCTCGGTAACGTCTGACGCCGGCGCCGGCAGATCATCGGCGATATTGTAGATGCCGGCCGGCCCGCATTCCATGCTGGCCAGCACGGCGCCGGCAATATCATCGACGTGGATGCGGCTGAACACCTGGCCCGGTGCATCGATGCGGGGTGAAGGCCCGGCACACAGCCGATCGATGGCGCTGCGCCCCGGCCCATAGATGCCGGGCAGGCGGAACACGCGGGATTGCGGATGCAGCACTTCCCACGCCGCATCGGCGGCCATGCGGCCATCGCGGCGGCCGTTGCGCGGCGCGCCTTCGTCCACCCAGGCACCCTGCGTGTCGCCATAGACGCCGGTGGAGGACAGATAGCCCACCCAGCGCGCCGGTGCTGCGGCAATGGCCGCCCCGTGCGCGGCCAGCACCGGATCGCTGCCATCGGCGGCTGGCGGCACCGATGAGAGGATGTGCGTGGCCGCAGCGATGGCGGCGGGCAGGGTGGGATCATCGAGCGTCAGCACGCCCGGGCCAGGGCGGGAGCGCACGGCGGTGATGGTGAAGCCCTTGGCGCGCGCGGCGTCGGCGATGCGGGCGGCAGAATAGCCAAGGCCAAGAACAAGCAGGTGCATGGCGATCTTCTAGGCCGCGGCGCGCGCGCTGCCCAGCCGGTTGGCAGTTTCTATTGACAGTATGCCGCAGTGCCGCCGGCTGGCACCATCCATGCCATGCTGAGCCGGGCCGACGATTATCCCATCCACCAGACGCCGGAGCCGATCGCGGTTTCGGGCACGGATCGCAATTTCTATGATCGCTATTTCTTCAGCGCGCAGGCGCCCGATGGCGGCGCCGTGGTGGGCGTGGCGCTGGGCGTCTATCCGCATCTGAACATCATCGATTGCGCGGTTTCGGTGCTGCACGGCGGGCAGCAGCACAGCCTGTTCGCCAGCCGCGTGCTGATGGGTGAGCGCATGAACCTGACGGTGGGTCCGGTGACGCAGGATGTGCTGGAACCCCTGCAGCGCCTGCGCCTTTCCATCGAACCCAACGACAGCGGCATCGCCGGCGAATTGACCTTCGAAGGCCGCGCTGCGCCCATCCTGGAACCGCGCTTCATCCGCCGCAACGGCACCCGCACCATCATGGACGTGACGCGCATGACGCAGGGCGGCCAGTGGCACGGCCGCATCACGGCGGCGGGGCATGTGCATGATCTGGCCGGCTGGCGCGGCACCCGTGATCGCAGCTGGGGCGTTCGGCCGATTGGCGCGCCGGATGCGCAGGCCGTGCAGCCAGCCGTGCCGCCGCAATTCTTCTGGTTGTGGACGCCGACCGCCTTTGATGACTGGCACCTGTTTTTCCACAGCAACGATGATGAACATGGCCGCCCGTGGAACCGCGCCGGCGTGCTGGTGCGCGTGAAGGATGGCGCCGAATTCGCGCTGGAAGATGCCCGCATGGCGCTGGCCTTCCGGCCCGGCAGTCGCCATGCCGGGGCCGCCCGCCTGGAAGCGCGGCTGCCCGATGGCAAGCCGGTGAGCGTGGATTTCACCATCGGCGCCAATTTCATGATGCGCGGCATCGGTTATGGCCATCCCACGCGCGGGCACGGCATGTTCCAGGGGGACGGCAGCATCGCGCACGAGGTGATCGATCTGGCCGATGTGGACCCGGCCAACCCGATGAACGCCCATGTGCAGGGGCTGGCCGAAGCGCGGCTGGTGATTGGCGGCGCGGCGCCCGTGCTGGGCCGCGGCCTGTTCGAACAGTTGATGATCGGCCCGCACGCACCGTCGGGCTTCACGGAGTTGTTCGACCTTGCCGGCTGAGCATCTGGCCCGCTTCCTGGGCGCGCAGTGGGGGCAACCGGTGACCGTCACCGGGCTGAAGCGCTTTCACGGCGGTTCGGCGCGGCAGACCTATCGTTTTGATGCAACCATGCCTTCGGGCCGGCGCGAGGCGCTGGTGCTGCGCCGCGATCCGCCGTCCAGCCTGATCGAGACTGACCGGTTGGCCGAATATCGCGCCCTTGAAGCCTTTGCCGGGACGGATGTGCCGGTGCCGCAGCCGCTGTTCTGCGACACGGGCGCAGACAGTTTCGGATCGCCCGGCTTCCTGATGCGCGAGGTGGCGGGCGGCATGGCGGCCGGGCTGCTGGAACCCGAACCCTATGGGACACATGCCGCCGCCATCGG
>JALOSK010000299.1 GCA_025458465.1 Sandarakinorhabdus sp.
TCAACACTCCCAAACGCCGCCCGACACGACTTGTTACGATCAGAACAGGCGTTCCTTCACGATGATCACGTCGCCCTTCTGGACGAGTTGCGAACCATCGGCATCCACTTCCTTGCCGTTGCCACGGATCAGGCCCACCTTGTCGGCCTTGCCGGTGGGGGTGACGCCGCCCGAAAAGCCGATGGCCTGGCGGATGGTCATGCCCGGCAGGATCGGCTTCATGCCCGGCGAATTGATCTGGCCCTGGATATAGAACACGTCGGCATCCGGCACGAACAACGTGTCCCCGGCCAGCACCAGCGGGTTCTCCTTGTCGTCGCCGCGCACGAGCCGCTCCACGTCCAGCCGCTGCTCGGGCTGGCCGGCGCGGCGCAGATATACATAGGTGGCGCCGTTTTCGCGCACCCAGCCGGCACGCAGCAGCACATCAAGCACGCGCTGCGGGCGATCGAGCGGATAGATGCCCGGCGACGTGATCTTGCCGGCCACGTTGGCGGTGCGGCTGGTGTAGGTGGTGATCTCCACGTTCACCACCGGATCCTTCAGATAGCCGCCGCTTACCAGCTTGTCGGTGATCAGCTTGGCCAGCGTGATGTTGGTCTGCCCCTCGGCCTTTACAGTGCCGATCAGCGGCATCACGATGCTGCCATCAGCCTTGATCCGGGTGGTGATGCCAGCTTCGGGCTGGCCATAGACCACGACGGTGATGCTGTCCTCAGGCCCCAGCACATAGCCGGGGCCAATGCCCTGCGCCATGGCAGGGGCGGCCAGCACCGCCAAAATCAGCCACAAACGCGACAGCAACCGGATCATTGGGTCCTCCCGAAACTCGCACGCAGCGACAGCAGCGCTGATGTCGAACTGAAATTGAAGATGGCCGGATTGGAATCCCGGCGCTGATGGGCCACTTCGAACGTGACATCGATCAGGCGGCCGGCCTGGTAGCCGATCTGGCCGTATATACGGTCAAACTTGTCACTCACGCGCGCAACCACATCCACATCGGAGGCAAAACCGCCGCGATAATCGTTGCGCACGATGCTGCCGCCCGCCGCCACGGTGATCGCGCGGCCGAGGCGGTAGTTCACGTCGGCGGAAACCGCCGTCGTCAGCGTGTAGAGCGCGCCAAGATTGACGCTGGATTGCGCCCGCCGGTTGCCGGCCACGCTGACCGTGAGGCCGCTCCCCACGCGCAGCACCAGGGATCCATCAAAACCCATCCCGGAAAAGCCCGGGCGCTCCACCACGAAGCCAAAATCAGGGCCCACCAGCACCACCTGCTCCGATGGCTGCGGCTTGACCGAAAGGTAGGAAATGCCGGCCCCAAGCGTCAGCCGCGAGCCGATGCCGCGCTGATAGCCCAGCCGCGCCGAATAGATATCCACACCGTCGCTCACCACCGCACCGGTGGGATCGATCACCGTGCGCCGCGGGAAGACCCGCTGGTCGAGCGAGCCGGTGAGCGAGAACTGGCCCAGCGCCGGGCGCCCATAGGTGAGGCCGGCGGAATAATTCATGCCGCGATTGCCAAACAGGCTTTGCTGCGGCGCGCTGTTCTGCAGATCGGTGAAGCGCACCGAACCGGTGACGCCGAAGGCACCGCCCACCCGGCAGCTGGCACTGCCGCCGATGGTGCGCACGCTCTGCACATTGTCGGCAAAATTGGCCTGTTCGCTGAACAGTGCCAGGCTTTCACGATATTCGCCGGCGATCTGGCCATCGCAGCGCTGCCCCAGCCGCCAGTTCAGGCCGCCGCCACCAGCAAAGCGGTTGCGATTGGGAATGCGGTCATTGCCCAGGATGAAGTCGCGGCCCACCAGGCCGCCCACAAACAGTTCCTGCCGGCCCAGCGGGATGCCCACGCCGCCCTGCACCTGCGGGGTGATGCGGAACCCATCGGCTCCGTCGAACCGGGAAAGATTGGTGTCATAGCGCGAGTTGATGCCGACATTCAGCAGCCAGCCGCGGCCATTGACGATCGGGAAGGACACCACGCCGGCGCCGGCCACGGGCGGGTCATCATTGTCCTGGCTGGGTGCGGCCATGGCCGGGGCAACCCACAGGACCGGGGCAACCACAAGGGCCGCGGCGGCCGCAAACAGCGCAGCACGGCCATGCCGCAAGGCGGCGCCGCACTGGCGCTGCGAAATCCCGTTCCCCGAAACCATGTCTGCCAATACCCCCTTCAGCAGATGACGCGACACATACTCATACAATCGGCAGGCACGCCTGCCGCACGGCTGCTACACGAGGCGGCCTGCCTCGGCAACTGCGAAGCGGACGGCAATCAGCGCATTGCAGACTACAATTTGTTCCATATCCGCCCCTTCATGGCAAATCCGCTCTCGCCATGGCAGCGGCTTCGTGGCAATGGAACCCGGCCTTGCCGGCTTTGGTCGCAGGGCACCGCGTAGGACCGGCAGGCGTTTGCCGGCTGTTGTGACAGGGAATGTGATGATCTGGAAGCGCCGCGCCCGCAGCGAGGATCAGGGCAATATTTCACCGGAATTCGGCACGGCCGAACCAGGAGCAGACACGGCGGCCGTCGCAGGCGCCAGTGCCGTCCAGGGCTCGTCTGACCGTCCGGAGTTTCTTGACAAGCTTTGGGAAGACCGCCCGGCGGCCGACAATGACCGGCCGCTGCCGCGCTTCCTGGCCTTTGCGTCAGACGATGTGGAAACCGATGGCGCCAGCACGCTGGCCCGCCGCCGCCTCGCGCTGCGCGATGCGCTGGGCGCCTCGCAGCCGGTGATCGGCCGCGAGGCCTTCGCCGGCCGGCACGACGCCATGGCCATGCTGATCGACGCCATCGAGCAGCAGCGTGTGCACGTGGTGATCTACGGCGAACGCGGGATCGGCAAGACCAGCCTGTCGCACGTGTTTGCCGAAACCGCCCGTGAGGCGCGCTACCATGTGATCTATGCCAGCTGCGGCACGGAAGCGAATTTCGCCGACCTGTCCCGCATCCCGCGCATCTATCATGCCTCCGTGCTGCCCAACACGCCCGAGGCGGAGCGCGGCGACAATTTCGACGTGATGCTGCCTGCCCAATATGGCCCGCGTGAGCTGGCCGAGGTGATGGCCGGCGTGGTCGGCACCCGCGTGCTGATCATCCTTGATGAATATGATCGTGTGCTGGATGCCGCCTTCCGCCGCGATGTCGCCGAACTGGTGAAGAACCTCTCCGACCGCGCCGCGCGCGTGCAGTTGGTCCTCACCGGTGTCGCGCAGAATCTCGACGAGCTGATCGGCTATGCGCCGTCCATCCGCCGCAACATCGTGGGCCTGCCGATGCGGCCGCTCCATGATGCCGAAGTGTCGGACGTGCTGCGCCTGGGCGAAAAGGCCGCCGACATC
>JALOSK010000043.1 GCA_025458465.1 Sandarakinorhabdus sp.
ATCACCTGCCACGGCAGGCCGATCAGATCGGCGGTGGCGAACTTGGCGCCGCCGCGTTCATCGCGATCATCATACAGAACATCAACGCCGGCCGCCGCGAAATCGGCATAAAGCTTCTCGCAGGCGGCGCTGCATGCCGCATCATCGGCGCGCAGGTTGATCAGCGCCACCTTGAACGGCGCCACCGCATCCGGCCACACGATGCCGGCGTCATCGTGGCACGCCTCGATGATGGCGCCCACCAGGCGCGAAACACCGATACCATAGCTGCCCATCAGCGGCGTCACCGGCTGGCCGTCCGGCCCCTGCACCGTCACGCCCATCGCGGCGGTGTACTTGTCACCAAAGTGGAACACCTGCCCCACTTCAATGCCCTTCGATTGCTTGAGCGCCGCGCCGCAGGCGGCCTCTGCCGCCAGATCGCGCTTTTCATCAGTGGCGGCATAATCGGCATTGAGGCCATCGATGAAGGCGCCAAGCGCCCCGGCATCATCGGCATCCACGCCATCCGTATCACGGGGCTTCAGCCAGTTCTCGTGATAGAACACGTCGCTCTCGCCCGTGGGGGCCAGCACGATGAATTCGTGGGACAGGTCACCACCGATGGGCCCGGTATCGGCCTGCATCGGGATGGCATTCAGGGCATATAGGCGATGAACATCCGGTTATAGCTGTGCACCGCCCCGGCATAATCGACGTCGAAGCTGTAGGCGTCCTTCATCAGGAATTCGCGGCCGCGCAGCACGCCAAAGCGCGGGCGCACTTCATCGCGGAACTTCCACTGGATCTGATAGAGGTTGCGCGGCAGATCGCGATAGCTGCGCGCGCCATTCTGGAAGATGGCGGTGAACAATTCCTCAGCGGTGGGGCTGAACAGCATCTCGCGATCATGGCGATCGGTGATGCGCAGCATTTCCGGGCCATAGGCATCATAACGGCCGGACTGGCGCCACAGATCGGCGCTCTGGATGGTGGGCATCAGCACTTCGATGGCGCCGGCGCGGTCCTGTTCCTCGCGCACGATGCGCTCGATGTTGGCCAGCACGCGCTTGCCCAGCGGCAGCCAGGCATAGATGCCCGCCGCCGTCTGCCGGATCATCGCGGCGCGCAGCATCAACTGGTGGGAAATCACCTGGGCTTCGCCGGGCGTTTCCTTCAACACGGGCATGAAATAGCGGGACAGGCGCACGTTGGTATCTCTTCACTGGCAAGGATGAACGCGGCCTTAGCATGGCTGGAGCGCAGCACAACAGAGCCATCCGAAGCACCCTGTTGCAAGGCTGCAACAGTTTTTCGATTCATCACGCGATTGCCGTCGCAACCGCCTGACAGCGCCACGGATTTGACATATCACAGCGCTTCGAACTTCGGCGCCTGCGCCGCAGGTTCGGGGAGAATGGCAACGGTGAATTTCACTGGGCGTCGTCTCCACCGTGGCGCGCCGGCCTTCGGGTCTGGCTGCGCGCGCCGGTCAGGGCAGATGGGGGCATTGGCCCTGGCCGGCGCTGGTGGTGGACGATACCCGGCGGGAATCGCCATCAGTCTCGTCACGGGCAGGCCCGGCCACGCAACTGGCCGGGCCTTCTTGCGTTCCCCCCTGCTTTCATCAGTCCGCCCAGCCGTCGCCCGCATGGCAGAACCGGCGCAAGGGAGGACAGGATATGGCTTTTGAACATGTGACGGTGGCCACCGAAGGCCGGGTGCTGGTGGTGACCATCAACCGGCCGGAACGCATGAACGCGCTGCACCCGCCGGCCAATGCCGAACTGGATGCCGTGTTCAACGATTTCGCCGCCAACCCCGATCTGTGGGTGGCCATCATCACCGGCGCCGGGGATCGCGCCTTCAGCGCCGGCAACGATCTGCGCTGGCAGGCCGAAGGCAACGCCATCACCGTGCCGCCCTCGGGCTTTGGCGGGCTCACAAGCCGCTGGGATCTCGACAAGCCGGTGATCGCTGCCGTGAACGGTGTTGCCATGGGGGGCGGCTTCGAAGTGGCGTTGGCGGCCGACATCATCATCGCGTCCGAAACCGCCAGCTTTGCCCTGCCCGAACCCAAGGTGGGCCTGGCTGCACTGGCCGGCGGGCTGCATCGGCTGCCGCGCGCCATCGGGCTGTCGCGCGCCATGGCCATGATCCTCACCGCGCGCACGGTTTCGGCCGCCGAAGGCCGCGATCTGGGTTTCGTGGCCGAAGTGGTGCCGGCCGCCGATCTGCTCGCCCGCGCCCGCGTACTGGCCGCCGCCATGTGCGAGCTCTCGCCGCTGTCGCTGCGCGCCTCCAAGCAAGCCGTGCTCAAGGGGCTTGAAGAACCCTCGCTGCGCGCCGCCTATGAAGGCCAGGGCACATACACGGCCGTGCAGGCGCTGTTCCGCAGCGAGGATCTGCGCGAAGGCCCGCTGGCCTTCGCGCAAAAGCGCAAGCCGGAGTGGAAGGGTCGCTAGGGCGCCCCCTGCGTCAATCAACCCTTTGACCGGGCCGCAGCGAACGGGCAGCGGCGCCGGCCATGGGGGCTGAACCACTTGCACGCATCACGGCGCCGGCCGATTTCGATCGCTGGCTGGTGCCGCCATGCGCGCTCGCCATCCACCTGTGCATCGGCATGGCCTACGGCTTTTCGGTCTTCTGGCTGCCGCTCACCCACGCCATCGGCGTATCGGGCAGCGTCGCCTGCGATGGCCTGTCGCTCACCGGCGCGCTCACCACCACCAGCTGCGACTGGCGGGTGAGCGATCTGGTCTGGGTCTATACCTTGTTCTTCGTCGTGCTCGGGCTGGCCGCCGCGCTGTTTGGTGGCTGGGTGGAACGGGTGGGCCCGCGCCGTTCCGGCCTGGTGGCGGCGGCCTGCTGGTGCGGCGGCCTGGCCATCGGTGCGCTGGGCGTCGCGGTGCACCAACTATGGCTGCTGTGGCTGGGCGCCGGCGTGATTGGCGGCATCGGGCTGGGCATCGGCTATATCACGCCGGTGTCCACCCTGATCAAATGGTTCCCGGATCGGCGCGGGCTGGCCACCGGCATGGCGATCATGGGCTTTGGTGGCGGCGCCATGGTGGGCAGCCCGCTGGCCGATCGGCTGATGGCGGCCTTCGCCGGGCCAGACAGCGTGGGCGTGTGGCAGACGATGCTGCTTCTGGCCGGACTGCATGCCCTGTTCATGGCGGCCGGCGCGCTGGGCTTCCGCGTACCGGCGCCGGGCTGGGCGCCCCCCGGCAAGGCACAGGTGATTGCCGGCGGCCGCTTCGTGCCGCTGGGCACGGCCACGCGCACGCCACAATTCTGGCTGGTGTGGTGCGTGCTGCTGCTCAACGTGTCGGCCTCCATCGGCATCATCGGCCTTGCCTCCCCGATGATCCAGGAAATGTTCGGCGGGCGGCTGATCGGCACCCCAGGCATTGCCTTCGAAGCCTTCGACGAAAAACAGAAAGCCGCCGCTGCAGCCGTAGGCGCCGCGTTTGTCGGCCTGATCAGCCTGTTCAACATCGCCGGGCGATTCTTCTGGTCCAGCCTGTCGGATCGGATCGGGCGAAAGGCCCTCTATCTGTTCATTCTCGGGCTGGGCGCTGCCTGTTATGGCGTTGCCTTGCCCGGCCCGGCGGCGGGTTCGCTGGCGCTGTTCCTCGCCTGCTTTGCGCTGATTGCCTCGATGTATGGCGGTGGTTTTGCGGCCATGCCCGCCTGGCTGGCCGATCTGTTCGGCACTGCGCAGGTGGGCGCCATCCACGGCCGGCTGCTCACCGCATGGTCCACCGCCGGCATACTGGGGCCGCTGCTGGTGGCCTATGTGCGCGATGCCCGGCTGGCCGGTGGGGCGGCACGCGCCAATCTCTATGATCCGATCTTCCTGCTGCTGGCCGGGTTGCTGGTGGCAGGGCTGGTGGCGGCGCTGCTGGTGCGCCCGGTGTCAGAACAATTGTGGCAGGCGGCGCCCGATGCCGATGTGATGCCCGTTGACCTGGCAACCACGGTCCGCACGCGCCCGGCCCTGCGCGTGGCGGCATGGAGCGCGGTGGTGCTGCCGCTGGCCTGGGGCGGCGGCTTCACGCTGCAGAAGGCCGCGCTGCTGCTGCAATGAAGGGCGCGCCCGAATGAAAGGGGCCGCCGGTTCCCCGGCGACCCCCAAACATTGTCATCGGCTCACGAAAGCCGGTGTCTGGTGTATCAGCAAACCACGACCTTGACCGTGGGCACCAGCGCCAACGTGGCCTTGATGAAGCAATGAGACACTGGATCACCTCCTTTCGTCTTGTGGAACAAGAAAGCCAGTGTCAGGGCATTCGGCCATGATCGCAAGTGGCATTATCGCGCAGCTGCGCATCGGAACGCCGCAGCCGCTGGCCGGCGTTCGCCTGCCGTCGGCCTATTGGCGCCAATCGGTGGCCGGCCCGATTGCGGTGGGCGAACTGGGCCTTGCGGGGGACCGGGTGGGCAATACAAAGGTCCACGGTGGTCCGGAAAAGGCCGTTTATGCCTATCCGCTTTCGGGCCATGCCGCGTGGGCGCGTGATTTTCCCGCCATCGCGGATCGCCTCGGGCCGGGCGCCATGGGCGAGAATCTGGTGGTGGACGGGCTTGATGAAGCCAGCGTGCATCTGGGCGACATCATTCGCTGTGGCACCGCCACGCTTCAGGTGGCGCAGATCCGCGAGCCCTGCTCCACCCTTGCCGCCGCGCTCGGCACGCCGGCCGTGGTGAAGGCGATGGTGAAAAGCGGGCGCTGCGGCTGGTATTGTCGTGTGCTGGAAGCGGGTGAGATCGCCGCCGGCGATGCCCACGAGGTGATCGAACGGCCCAACCCGGCCTGGCCCATCAACCGCTTCACGCCAATTGCGGCGGGCACGGCGGGCACGCAGGGTGAACTGGCCGAACTGGCCGAACTGGCCGGCCTCAGTGCGTACTGGCGGTTGAAGCTGGCCCGCCGCCTGCAAGAGCAGCAGCGCGCGCTGACTTGAGGGCGCGGGCTTCGAGCACGGCGATAAGGCCAGCGCCCAGCGCGAACGGGATGAAGGTGTACAAGAGGCGGAACAGCGCCACCGCGGCAAGCACGCCGGCCTTGTCCGCCTCTGGCATCAGACCAACGATAACAAGTTCGAACACGCCCAGCCCGCCCGGCGCATGGGCGAGCGCGCCGGTCACCATGGCCACGGCATAGATGACAAGGAAGGTCAGCAGATCGGGAATGCCCGCCACCGGCAACAGCAGGATGTAGAGCGCGCCGCCGGCCAGCGCGAGATCGATGGTGCCGATGGCGATCTGCTGCAGGGTTTCCTTGCCGTTGGGCAAGGCGAAGCGATAGCGCCAGATGCGCAGATCGCCACGCCAGAGGCTGGCGATGATGGTGTAGAGCACGACGCCTGCCAGCAGGAGCACGCCGGTCCATTCCTCCAGCCCGGATGGGACCCAGGCGCGGATCGGCTCGGCCAGGCCTGGCGACACGATCAGGCCGATGCCGGCCACGAAAATGATGCCCAGCCAGAAGGTCCAGCCACACAGCAGGATGATCATCGCGATGTCGACAGGCTTCACCCCTTCACGGGTGTAGATGCGATAGCGCACCGTGCCGCCCGTCAGCACCGTCAGGCCCAGCGTGTGGCTCATCGTGAAGCTGGAGAAGCTGGCCGCCGCCAGAGTCGGCCAGCGGATATGGTTGTAGCCAAGATGCCGCGTGGCGAACCAGTCATAGCCGACCAGCACGACATAGGACAGGAAGGTGGACACCGCTGCCGCCACGATCAGGTGGGTGGGCGTCGCCTCGATCTCGGCCAGCACGTCGGCCAGCGTCACCTGGCCGGAAATCTTCTTCAGGCCCCAGGCGGCAAGGCCAAGCACGACCAGACCGAGCAGGGCGCCGATCCAGGTTTTCCAGTTGGCCTTTGGCTTGGGCGTCAACACCGCCGTTTCTGCCGTGGCCTCGTTCGCTGAAACGCCCAGAACCAGTTCCTCCAACCACACCGGTGGGCCCGGAGGGATTCGAACCCCCAACCTAGCCGTTATGAGCGGCCAGCTCTAACCGTTGAGCTACAGGCCCTCACCGGGTGGCCTGCGGTTAACCCATGGCACGGCAGATGGGAAGGCCGATGCGTCATTGCGAGACGGCGGCTGGTCGCACTTTCAAAAGTATCAGGCTGAAAAGGATGAAGGGCCGGATGCGGGGAACGCATCCGGCCCTTGATCTACACCCGGTGGCGCCGGGGGGGAGGTGGCGCAGTTCCGGGTCGGCGGGCCGCACCAAGGGAGGGGAGGAGCGGTGGGCCCAAGCCGGCCGGGCGGGCTGCAGGGAGGGGGAGGAGAGCAGCAGGCCCGGCGTTGCCGCATATCGCGGCGACCCGGTTGATTTAGGCCACCACCCGGCGGTTGTGCAGTGCAATATCAGGCGAAGCTGCTATGCATTTTTTGCATGGCGAGACGTACCCCTCCCCTGCAAGCCACTGTTTTCGTGACGTTATGACGACCGCCGACCATCCCCTGCGACAGGCTGCCTCAGATGTCGAGCGCGGCGTCCGTCATGCGGTCCACCAGAAAATCGCGCAACGCCGCAATCCGCAGCGACCGCCGCATCTCCACCGGATAGGTGAAGAAGGTGCGAAACACCGGGCCTTCCACCTGTGGCAGCACCACCTGCACCTTGCCGGAATAACGGATGAGATAGGACGGCAGCGCGGCGATTCCGGCCCCCGATTCCACCGCCTGCAACACCCCGTGACTGTTGTTGATGGTAAGCGCGGCCTGCCGGGGATTGCCTTCGTGGCCAAGTTCCAGAATCCAGTTGATGCCCTTCAGGAAATCGGGCGCGGCATCGCCATAGGCGATCAGCCGGTGCCGATCGAGATCGGCAACGCTCTGCGGGGCGCCGTGGCGGGCCAGATATTCGGGGCTGGCCACCAGGTGATGGCGGATGTTTGCCAACGGGCGCTGCATCAGCTCGCTCTGGAACGGGCGGTGGAAGCGGATGGCGACATCGGCCTCGCGCTTGGCCAGATCAAGATCGGTATCGACCAGCATCAGGTGCACGCTGATGTCGGGATAGAGATCGAGGAAATCGCCCAACTGGCGCGCCAGCCAGGTGGAACCGAAGGAAACGGTGGTGGTGAGGCGAATGGCGCCGGTGGGCCGGTCACGACTGGCATCGATGGCCTGCGCGGCCTTGTCGATGCGCTCGTGCATGTCAGCGGTCGCGGCGCGCAGCTGCTCACCCTCGTGCGTCATGGCAAGGCCGCGGGCATGGCGATGGAACAGCTTGGCGCCCAGGCTTTCTTCCAGCGCGGCAATCTGGCGGGACAGCGCCGGCTGGCTCATGTGCAGGCGGCGCGCCGCCTCGGTGAAGCTGCCGGCTTCGGCCACCGTGTCAAACAGGCGCAGCTTTTCCCAATCGAGATTGATGCCCGCTTGCAAGCGCCCTCTCCCCGCTTATCCGTGGGCCAGGAAACGTTCCGCTTCCAGCGCCGCCATGCAGCCCATGCCGGCAGCCGTCACTGCCTGACGATATAATTTGTCCTTCACGTCACCGGCGGCGAACACGCCCGGCACGCTGGTGGCCGTGCTGTCAGGTGCGGTGATGATGTAGCCTTCGTCGTCCATGTGCAACTGGCCGGCGAACAACTGCGTGGCCGGAACATGGCCGATGGCGACGAACAGGCCGTCGGCCGGAAGATGCCGGCTGCTGCCGTCGCGGGTGTCCTTCAGGGTGACGCCTTCCACCTTCAGCGGCGCATCGCTGCCGTGCACCTCGGCCACTTCGCTGTGCCAGTGCATCACCACCTTGGGGTTTTCCAGCAGACGGGCCTGGTTGGTCTTGTCGGCGCGCAGCTCGCCGCGGCGGTGCACAAGATGCACCTTCGATGCGAACTTGGTGAGGAACATCGCCTCCTCCACCGCCGTATTGCCGCCGCCCACCACCACGACGTCCTTGCCGCGGAAGAAGAAGCCATCGCAGGTGGCGCAGGCTGATACGCCGAAACCACGGAACTTCGTTTCGCTCTCCAGCCCCAGCCAGCGGGCCTGCGCGCCGGTGGCGATCACCAGCGTGTCGGCCGTCCAGCCCTGGCCGCTGTCGGTCTCCAGCACGAAGGGCCGCTGCGACAGGTCCACCTTCGTCACGATATCAGTGATGATCTCGGTGCCGACATGTTTGGCCTGCGCCTCCATCTTCACCATCAGATCGGGGCCCATCACCATGGTCTCGCCGGGCCAGTTCTCCACCTCGGTGGTGATGGTCAACTGGCCGCCCGGCTGCAGGCCCTGCAGCAGCACCGGCGCCAGCATGGCCCGCGCGGCATAGACCGCCGCGGTGTAACCGGCCGGGCCGGAACCGATGATGAGAAGCTTGGCATGACGGGACATGAACGCGAATCTCCTGCTGGCCGGTCCATGCCGGCGGATGTGGCGCCTGACTTAAGCCAATTCGCGCGCATTTCCAGCCTGACACGCAAGCTTGCCGCAACCGCGCCCGCACCAACCCGCATCTTGCGCATATGTGAAACAATGTTATCAGGAATCGGCCTGCAAGAGATTGGGAGTTGCCCGTGGTCCACCGTTCGCGCCTGCCGATCGATGATATCGATCGCGTCATCCTGCGCCATCTGCAGGCCGAAGGGCGCATCACCAATGTCGATCTCGCCAATCGTGCCGGCCTCACCGCCCCGCCCTGCCTGCGCCGCGTGCGCGCGCTGGAGGAAAACGGCACGATCCGCGGCTATCACGCCGATCTCGATGCCGCCGCGCTGGGCTATGGCATCACCGTGTTCGCCATGGTCAGCCTGAAAAGCCAGGCCGAAGCCGATCTGAAGGCGTTCGAGGATCATGTCTCCGCCCTGCCCCAGATCCGCGAATGCCACATGCTGAACGGGGAGATCGATTTCATCCTGAAGGTGGTCGCCCACGATCTGCAGGAGTTTCAGAAGTTCCTGACCAGCGAATTGACCCCGGCGCCCAACGTGGAAAGCGTGAAGACCAGCTTCGTCATCCGCACCGCCCTGCAAAGGCCGGGCGTGCCAGTGGATTAGGGCGGTCGATCAACCGCGCAGTGCCGCCCTTGCCAGCGGCCGCGCCAGTGCCAGGCCGGCGATGAAGCCGCCGATATGGGCCATGATGGCGATCCTGAGGTCAGGCCCGGCCAGCGCGGCGCCGGCCAGCACCTGCAGAACCACCCAGGCCACAGCCAGCCCCAGCGCCTGAAGCAATGGGCTGCGCTTCGATTGGCCGAACAGCATGGCCTGCGCCGCCACCAGGCCGGAAATGGCGCCGGATGCGCCAACGGCGGGCGCGGCACTCATCGGCGCCCACAGCCATTCTGCAATGCCGCCGCCAAGGCCGGACAGGATGTAAAGCAGCAGGAAGCGCTTGGCGCCCAGCACCGGCTCCAGCAGCCGGCCGATGGCCAGCAGCATCACCATGTTCATCACCAGGTGCAGCGCGCCGCCGTGCAGGAACATGTGCCCGAACAGGGTGGACAGCGCGCTGCCCAGCGCCATCTGGCCATCGAAGGCCAGCGTGAGCCGCAGCGGCACCAGCCCGCCCCAGAACACCAGGATCTGCCGCACCTGCTCACCCGCCAGGCCCATCAGGATCGCGATGATGGCATTGACCAGCACCAGCGACCGTGTGACCGTTGGCGGATCGACCAGCGTCGTCACCGGCGGATCGCCGGCAGGCAGAGGCTCAGATGAACTCAACGCGCTCGATCAGGTAGAATTTGTCGCCCGACGGGGTGTGGACTTCCACCTCGTCGTCCTTGCGGCGGCCGATCAGCGCCTTGCCCAGCGGCGAGGAGAAGCTGATGCGGCCTTCGCGCACATTGGCCTCGTGCTGGCCGACAATCTGGTATTTCACCGGCTTGTCGTCTTCATCAAGCAGGTGGACGGTGGCGCCGAACACCACCTTGTCGCCCGAAAGTGTCTTGGGATCGATCACGACGGCGCGGGCCAGCATGTCTTCCAGTTCGATCACCTGGGCCTCGATCTGGCCCTGGCGTTCCTTGGCGGCGTGATATTCGGCATTTTCCGAAAGATCGCCGTGGGCGCGGGCTTCCTCGATGGCTTCCACCACCGCCGGACGCTCCACTTCCTTCAGGTTGCGCAACTGCACCAGCAGGGCTTCATGCCCGGTTGGCAGCATCGGCACCTTGTCAACCGTCGCCATGATCGCACGCACTTCCATAAGCTTCGTTGCAAATATTTGCCCCTGAAGGCCCATTGCTGTGGCCTTCAGGGGCAAGACTGCGGGCCTGTGTGCCCGTCAGGATTGCTGATGATAGGATTGAAGCGGCCGAACTTCAAGCGTGCGGCGCCGCAGTGCAGCAATCGCCGCCACTGCCGCCCGGCTGGCCGGGGCCGTGGTGTAGTAAGGCACGCGGCCATACAGCGCCGATGCCCGGATGGACTGGCTGTCCTTCAGCGATTGCAGACCTTCGGTGGTGTTGAAGATCAGGGCGATGCCGCCATCCTTGATGCGATCAACGATGTGCGGCCGACCTTCGGCCACCTTGTTGACCCGCGTCACCGGGATGCCGGCGGCTTCCAGCGCCGATGCCGTGCCGCTGGTGGCCACCAGCGCAAAGCCCATGCCCACCAGATCGCGCGCCGCGTCCATCATCTGCGGCTTGTCGCTGTCCTTCACGCTGATGAACACTGCGCCTTCACGGGGCAGCGTGGTGAAGGCGGCGAGCTGGCTCTTGGCAAAGGCGATGGCAAAATCGGTATCGATGCCCATCACTTCGCCGGTGGACTTCATTTCGGGGCCCAGCACCGGATCGACACCGGGGAAGCGCGCGAACGGGAACACGGCTTCCTTCACGGCGATATGCTGGCCAACGTTGCGCGGCGAAAGATCAAAGGTCGCCAGCTTCTCGCCAGCCATCACGCGCGCGGCAATCTTGGCCACCGGAATGCCCGTGGCCTTGGCGGTGAACGGCACCGTGCGGCTGGCGCGCGGGTTCACCTCGATCAGATAGACATCAAGCTGTTCAGGGTCGGGCTGGCGCCCTGAGGCCTTCACCGCGAACTGCACGTTCATCAGGCCCTTCACCTTCAGGGCGCGGGCCAGAACGGCGGTCTGCCGCTCGATCTCGGCAATGATGTCGGCGGGCAGGCTGTAGGGCGGCAACGAGCAGGCGCTGTCGCCCGAATGCACGCCTGCCTCCTCGATATGCTGCAGCACGCCGGCGACATGCACGGTGTCGCCATCGGCCACGGCGTCCACGTCCACCTCGATGGCGTCGCGCAGATAACGATCGATCAGCACCGGCGAGGTGCCCGACACCACCACCGCCTCACGGATATAGGTTTCCAGCTGGGCGCGGGTATCGACAATCTCCATCGCGCGGCCACCCAGAACATAGGACGGGCGCATCAGCACCGGATAGCCGATGGTCTCGGCCACGTTGACCGCTTCCTCGGCGCTGCGGGCGATGCCGTTTTCCGGTTGGCGAAGGCCAAGCTCGGTGATCAGCGCGGCAAAGCGCTCACGGTCTTCGGCCAGATCGATGCTGTCCGGGCTGGTGCCCAGGATGGGGATGCCGGCATCCTGCAGCGCCTGCGCCAGTTTCAGCGGGGTCTG
>JALOSK010000300.1 GCA_025458465.1 Sandarakinorhabdus sp.
CACGCCCAAGGCGGCTTCCTCGGTCAGCCGCTGCGTGTTCTGATCAAGGGCGACGGCAAAGGCTTCCAGCCGCGCTGCCCAAGCCTGCGCATCCTCACGGCTGCGCACCCGGTGCTGGCTGTCCATGAAGCCCGGCACGTCGCGATAGGCGCCGTCGCTGTGGGTCAGCACATAGGGCGCGAAATTGCCGCCGGCGCTGCCGAAGCCGAAGCGCTGTTCGTTGGCGACGCGGCGGGCCAGATCATATTCCACCACGTCGCGATCAAGGCGACGGGGCGGCGACAGCGCGTCGGCATCGATGGCGCGCAGCCGCCCAAGCTGGCTGGCGGCGCGGGCCAGGGCCCGGTCCCGCCCGGCCCGGCTGTAATCGGACAGGCGCGATTTCAACCCGGCGTTGGCGCCAGTGTCCTGCCCAAGTGCGGTGGCGCGTTCAGGCGAATCCGCGATGCCTTCGGCAAACATGGCTTCGAACAGGGCCAGCAGCTGCGCGTCGGGGCTGCTGCCTGCCTGCGCGAACGCCGGGCCGGCAACGGCGGCCGCGGCTGTGCCGGCCAGCAGCTGCCGGCGATCAAGGGAAAATCCGTTCATCCTCATGCTCCCAATATCTGGCCCAGTGTCTGGCCCAGCATCATGCACGGCGCATCACTTCGCGTTCCAGCAGCACCAGCGGCATGGCGCCGGCGCGCAGGATTTCATGGAACTTGCGCGCATCGAACGCGGCGCCCTGCTTGGCGCGCACCGCATCGCGCAGCTTGGCCCACTGCATGTGGCCGATCTTGTAGCTGAGCGCCTGGCCGGGATTGACGCAGTAACGCTCGATCTCGCGCTGGCTGCGGGATTTGGCGTAACCGGTTGTTTCCACGAAATATTGCGTGGCCTGATCGCGGCTCCAGCGCTTGTGGTGCAGGCCGGTATCGGCCACCAGCCGCGCGGCGCGGAACAGGAAGCTCTGCAGATAGCCAATGCGGCCCAGCGGATCATTCTCATAAACGCCCAGTTCGTCGGCCACCTGTTCGGCATAGAGCGCCCAGCCTTCGGAATAGGCGCTGTAGCCGCCACGCCGCCGCAGCATCGGAATGTCCGGGCTTTCCTGGGCGATGGCCACCTGCATGTGATGGCCCGGCACGGCTTCGTGATAGGTGAGGGTGGCCAGCGTGAAGCGCGGCCATTCGGCGGTGTCCTTCAGGTTGATGTAGAAGGCGCCCGGCCGGCTGCCATCGGGGGCCGGGCCCTGATAATAACCGTTGGCGGCGCCATCCTGGATGAAGGCCGGCACGCGGCGCACCTCCACGGGGGCCTTGGGCAGGGTGATGAACAGCTTTTCCAGACGCGGCATGGCGTCCCTGATCTGCTCGTTCAGCAGTTTCAGCATGGCGGCGCGGCCATCATCGGTGTTGGGGAACACCTGATCCGGCCGTTCACCCAGCGCCACCAGCCGCTGGCCCACGGTGCCCTGTGTCAAGCCTTGCGCCTTCAGCATGGTATCCAGCTGGGCGGTGATGTCGGCCACCTGGGCACGGCCAAGCTGGTGCACCTCCTCCGGCGTCATGTTGGTGGTGGTGGAGGATTTGACCGCCGCATCATAATAGGCGGCGCCATCGGGCAGCTTCCACACGCCGGCATCGCTGCTGGTTTTCGCGCGCAGGGCCTGCACCCCGGCGATGTAGCGATCATAGGCCGGATAGACTTGATTTTCCACGATTTCGGTGGCGCGCGCTGCCCAGTCGCCGGCCAGGTTGGCCGCCTTCGCCTTGCGGGCGATGCTGGTGACAAGGATGGTCTCGGCCGCCGGGCGGCCGCGAATGGCGTTCAGCTGTCCCAGCGCCAGATCGAGGGCGAAATCGGGAGCAACAATGCCCTTGCCGGCATCTTCGGTGGCCCAGACCAGATTGTCGTCCAATGCCCTGGCATAGGCCGACAGGCGGGACAGATAGGCATCGGCATCAGCGGCATTGCTGACACGGTGCTGCGTGTCGAGGAAATCGGGCAGACGCTGATAGGGCCCGTGCTGCTGGCTGAGCACATAGGGCTGGAAGTTGCCGCGGGCATTGCCGAACGTGAAGCGCGTTTCGTTGGCGATGCGGCGCGACAGATCATATTCCACCACGTCACGATCTAGCTGCCGGCTTTCCGACAGCGCGGCGCGATCTATGCCGTTCAACCGGGCCAGTTGGTCGCGGGCCCGCGCCAACTGCTTGTCACGGCCGGCGCGCGACTGATCCGAAAGCTGCCCCTTCAGCGCGGCGCGGTGGCCCTTGTCCAGGCCCAGGCTGGTGGCAGATTCCGGACTGTCATCGATGCCTTCGTTGAAGAAGGCGTCGAACAGCGCCAGCAGCTTGCCGTCTTCTGCGCTGCCGCCGGCCATCTGCGCTGCGGCAGCCCGGGGCAGCAGGCCGGCCGCGGCAATGGCAGTGGAACCCGCCAGCAGGGCGCGGCGGTTGAACAGCGTATCGTGCATTGCATTCTCCCTTGTCGGCGCCGTTCTGGCGGCCCGGCAGGGAGAGGGCAAGAGCAGACTGCCGACTGTTGCGGTCAGTCTGTCGCAGCCCCGATCAGATGCCCTTGGCGATGGCCGTGTCCAGATTGGAACGGATGGCCTCGAAGAATTTCTCCGTTGTCATCCAGGCCTGATCCGGGCCGATCAGCAGGGCCAGATCCTTGGTCATGGCGCCCGATTCCACGGTTTCCACGCACACGCGTTCCAGCGTTTCGGCGAACTTCGTCACGGCCGGCGTGCCGTCCAGCTTGCCGCGATGCTTCAGGCCGCCGGTCCAGGCAAAGATGCTGGCGATGGGATTGGTGCTGGTCGCCTTGCCTTCCTGGTGCATGCGATAATGGCGGGTCACGGTGCCATGGGCGGCTTCGGCTTCCACCGTCTTGCCATCGGGCGTCATCAGGATGCTGGTCATCAGGCCCAGGCTGCCATAGCCCTGCGCCACCATGTCGGACTGC
>JALOSK010000044.1 GCA_025458465.1 Sandarakinorhabdus sp.
GATGTGCGCCAGCCGCGCGGTGAGCGCGCGCGTCTTGCCGGTGCCGGCGCCGGCGAGGATCAGCACCGGGCCTTCGGTTGTGGTCACCGCCTGACGCTGCGGCGCGTTCAGGCCGGCCAGCCAGGGCGGCTCTGCCGCCGGGCTGGCGGTGGATTGGGGGGCGGGCTCCATGCGTGAACAAGTATGGAACAACGCTGCCCCTGCCAAGCCGGAATCATGCACATCGATTCAATCGCGCGGCTTTGCCGCCGTTGCCGGCTGTGGAAACCGCCGCAACGGGAATGACGTGCATGACTGCGATGCTGGTGCCGCCGGTGCGGCAAATGCGCGATGTGGGCTGGAAACAGGTGCTGGGCCTGGGCCAGGGCGCAGACGCGTTCTGGCAGCAGGTGCGCGGCGAACAGATTGCCCAGCTTGATCGCAACGTGCCGTTCAACGTCTTCCTGCTCAGCGTCAATCTGGTCGTGCTGCTGGGCGCGTTTGGCGCGGCCGTGCCGTTCGCGGCGCTGGCGCCCTGGCTGGCCGGCATCGTCATCCTGTCCCTGCTGTGGAGCCTGCGTGCGCTGCGCAGCAAGGCGCCATCCGAAGCCCCACAGGCCAGTCTGGCGCGCTGCTGGCGCATCGCCGCCGAAGTGGGCGTGCTGGGCCTGTGCTGGGCCGGCCTTGTCGTCACGCTGATGCCGGCCCTGCCGGCCAATGGACAAGCGGTGCTGATGCTGTTTTCCCTGCTGTTCCTGGGCGCCACCACCAACTGCGCTGCCACGCTGGCGCAGGCGGCCGTGCTGCTGTGCATGGGCATCGGGGCCGGCATGGTGCTGGCGGTGCCGGATGGTGCGCCGCTGGATGTGCCGCTGGTGTGGCTGGCACTGGGCAGCTTCATCCTGGTCAAGTTGCGCGCCGCGCTGGTGGTCACGCACGCGACGATGGCCCGGCTGAAAAGCGAGGCGGAACTGCACGAACAGGGCGAGGTGGTGCGCCTGCTGCTGAACGAATATGAAGCCAACGGATCGGATTGGCTGCTGGAACTCGATGCCCTGGGCCGGCTGTGCCACGTCACGCAGCGTTTTGCCGATGTGGCGCGGCGGCGGCGCGGCGATCTGCTGGGGCAGCCGTTGCTGGCGCTGCTCGATCCGGTGGAAGGCGGCGCCGGCACGGCAGCGCTGGCCCATGCGCTCAGCACGCGGGCGCCGTTTCGTGATCTGGTGGTGCCGGTGCCGTTGGGCCGGGAAACGCGCTGGTGGGCGCTGTCGGGCACGCCCCGCTTCGATGGCGAGGGGGCGTTCGGCGGCTTCCGCGGCGTTGGCCGCGATGTGACCGAGGCGCGGCGCGCGCATGAACGCATTGCGCTGCTGGCGCGCTTCGATCCGCTCACCGGGCTGGCCAATCGCAGCCTGTTCCGGGAAACGCTGGACGACGTGGTGGAACGTGCCTGCCGGTCTGGCCGGCCGGCGGCGCTGCTGTTCGTCGATCTCGATCGCTTCAAGGCGGTGAACGATTGTTTCGGCCATGCCGCCGGCGATCTGCTGCTGCGCCAGGTGGCGCAGCGCCTGCAGGGGCTGGTGAAGGGGCAGGCCACGGTGGCGCGGCTGGGCGGCGATGAATTCGCCATCGTGCTGCCGCACGCCGATGCCGAACGTGCCGGTCAGCTGGCGGCGCGTGCGGTGCAGGCGATGGCCCGGCCGTTCCCGCTGGGCGATGATGGGCGGGCCGGCGCGGCGGTGGTCGGCGCCTCCATCGGCTGGGCGCTGGCGCCAGAGGATGCGCGCTCGCCCGAAGCCTTGCTGAAGGCCGCCGATCTGGCGCTGTATCGCGTGAAGGAAGATGGCCGCGGCGCTGCCCTGCGCTTCAGTGCCGGGATGGCGGCGGCCGCCGCGCAGCGCCGGCAGCTGGAAGCCGATCTGGTCGAAGCGCAGGCGCGCGGCCAGCTTTCACTGGCGTTCCAGCCGATCGTTGATGCCAGCGATGAACGCATCACCGGGTTCGAGGCGCTGCTGCGCTGGCGCCATCCCGAACTGGGCGACATCGCGCCGCTGGATTTCGTGCCGCTGGCCGAGGAAACCGGCCTGATCGTGCCCATTGGCCACTGGGTGATCGAAGCCGCGCTGGCCGAAGCCGCGCACTGGCCGACGCACATTGGCATCGCGGTCAACCTGTCGCCCGCGCAGATGGAGGATGCCGATCTGCCCGACATCATCGCCGCCGCGCTGGCCCGCCACGGCGTTGCCCCGGCGCGGCTGGAGCTGGAGATCACCGAAAGCCTGTTCCTGGCCGAAAAGCCGGCCATTGCCAGCGTGCTGGCCCGGCTGACGGCGATGGGGATAAGCTTTGCGCTGGATGATTTCGGCACCGGTTACAGCTCGCTGGGGACGTTGAAGAAGGCCAGTTTCAGCCGCATCAAGATCGATCGCAGCTTCGTGCAGCGGGCAGCGGCAAACGGCGACGAGGGCCATGATGGCGAAGCTGGAGCGATCATCCAGGCCATCGTGCGGCTGGCCGCCAGCCTCGACATGGCGACGACGGCAGAAGGCACCGAAACCCGCGCCGCCTTCGATCTGGTGCGGCAGCTGGGCTGCACCCAGGCGCAGGGCTGGCTGTTCGGCAAGCCGATGCCGCCGGATGCCGCGCGCAAGCTGGTGTCGGCCTCAGTCCTCGCCTGATTCCACCCAGCTTTTCAGCAGCGTGTGGGCGATGGCCAGCGGCGGCGGCGCCAGGAAATCGCCTGTCCCGGCCAGGGCGGCGCGCACTTCGTCCTTCGTCACCCAGCGCACTTCCTCAAGTTCTTCCTCGTCCAGCCGCACTTCGAAACCCTCGGCTTCGGCAAAGGCGGCGATCATCAGGCTGGACGGGAAGGGCCACGGCTGGCTGGCCAGATAGCGCACGCGGCCCGTGGTGATGCCGGCTTCCTCGAACAATTCGCGGCGCACGGCTTCCTCCAGGCTTTCGCCCGGCTCCACGAAGCCGGCCAGTGCCGACAGGAAGCGCCGGGGAAAGCGCGGGCCGCGGCCGATCAGGGCATGGCCGTCTTTCACGGCCAGCATGATCACCACCGGATCGACGCGCGGGAAATGTTCGGCCTTGCAGGCCTCGCACTGGCGGGCATAGCCGGCCTTGGCCAGCACCGTCTTGCCGCCGCACACCGCGCAATAACCGTGGCGCTGGTGCCAATCGATCACGCTGCGCGCCTGCGCCACGATGGCGGCTTCGTGCGCCGGCAGCAGCGCGCCGGCCTGGCGGGCATCCATCACCGTGCCGCCGAAATCCGCCACCAGTTCATCGGCCGGCGCGGCGGCAGCAAAGCGCGGCGCCTCTCCATCCACGCCCAGGAAGATCGACAGCGCATCGTGCGGCACATCGGAACGATAGGCCCACAGGATCGACGGCGTCTCCCCGGCGCGCACCACCGGGTTCAACTTGTCCAGCACCAGCCAGCGCGCATCGCTGCGGGCGCGCATGGCGATCAGCGCGCCGGCATCGCGCCTGATCTCGTCGGCGCGGTCCAGCCGGTTGCCGGTGAAGCCCGTTGCGGGGATATCGGAAAACATCGTCATGCCGCCTCTTTCGCCCCTGTCTGCCCCGGTTGTCGCGCCAGGCCCAGCCGCGCCGCCTTCTGGAACACGGTGGGCAGGCCGGCAAGATCATCCATCGCCAGCCACGCCGCGCCCGGCAGGTCAAGCGGCAGCGGTGCGGGCAGGGCCAGCCGTGCCACCGCCAGTTCCAGTTCGAAATGGGTGAAGCCGTGGCGCACCACCCCCAGCGCCTGCCAGCTGCCCACGATTGGTGGTTCGGCATCCGGCCCGGCCCAATCGCAACTGGGCAGGGCGCGCATCCCGCCCAGCAGGCCCCTGGCCGGCCGCACCATGGTGAGCACCTGGCCGCCCGCCTCGATCCACCAGGCGGTGCCGTGGCGCAGGGGGCGCGGCTTCTTCGCGGCCTTCACCGGAAAATCCTCCGGATTGCCGGCGGCGCGGGCGGCGCAGGCAGCCGCGATCGGGCAGGCAAGGCAGCGCGGACTGCGCGGCGTGCACACGCGCCGGGCCAGATCCATGATCCCTTGCGCGAAATCACCGGCCTGGCCCGGCGGCACATTGGGCGCCAGCGCGGCGCGGATGGCGGGCCGGGCGGCGGGCAGCGGCTGCGATATGGCGAACATGCGGCTGGTCACGCGTTCCACATTGCCATCGATCACCACGGCATCTTGGCCAAAGCCGAAGGCGGCGACAGCGGCGGCGGTGTAATCGCCGATGCCGGGCAGGGCGCGCAGGGCCGCTTCGCTGCCCGGAAAGCGCCCGCCATGTTCGGCCACCACGGCGCGCGCGCAGGCCAGAAGGTTGCGGGCGCGCGCGTAATAGCCAAGGCCCGCCCACGCCTGCATCACCTGCGCATCATCGGCCGCCGCCAGCGCCACAACACTGGGCCAGCGGCGGGTGAAATGCTGGAAATAGGGGGTGGCGGCCTCCACCGTCGTCTGTTGCAGCATGATTTCCGAAAGCCACACGCGGTAGGGCCAATCGGGATCGGCGGGCAGCGTCTGGCCGGGCGGGTTGCGCCACGGCAGGCAGCGCGCATGGGCGCGATACCAGTCGAGAAGGGCAAGGGGCCAGCTTTCGGTCACGCCGCGTCTATGGCATGGGTTGGCGATGCCGAAAACGCCCCCGAAGCCCGCGCCTGCTGCGCCGAAACCGCGCGAGACGCCGCAACGCGCCGGCCGGGCGCGGCCGATTGCCGATCTGGTGGGCGACGTTGGCGGGCAGGCCTTTCGCCGCTTTGGTTTCACCCAGGCTGCGCTGATCGAGCGATGGGCCGAAATCGTTGGCCCGGCCTATGCCCGCCACTGCCGGCCGCTGCGGCTGCGCTTTCCGCGCGGCCAGAAGGATCAGGGCACGCTGGCCATTGCCGCCACCAGCGCGCTGGCGCCGATGCTGGCCCATGTGCAGCCGCAGATCATCGAACGCGCCAACCGCATCCTGGGCCATGCCGCCGTGGCGCGAATCGTGGTGGAGCAGGGGGAGGCGATGACGCCACCACCCGCCCCGCCGCCCGCGCCCGCGCCGATTCCGGAAGCCACGCGATCGACGTTGAAGGATATTGCCGATCCCGATCTCAGGGCCACGCTGGAATCGCTGGCGCAGGCGCTGGCCGGCAGCAGCGGGCCGCCGAAAATCCGCTGAACCTCCCTGCGCAGGCGGCGCGTTGCCATCGGGGCTTGGCGCTGGCCGCCGCACCGCGCTACAGGATGGGGAATGCGCATCGCCCTCACCCTGATGACTGCCGCCGTTCTGGCCGTGCCCGCCGTTGCCCAGCCGGCTGCCAACTGGGCCGCCCGCATCGCCACCACGGCGCAAGGCGGCATCTTGATCGGCAACCCCAATGCGCCGGTGAAGCTGGTCGAGTTCGGCAGCCTCACCTGCCCGCACTGCCGGGCGTTCCACGAAGCCGGCCTGCCGGGCCTGCGCGCGCGCGGGCTGAGTGCGGGGCAGATCAGTTACGAATATCGCCCCTTCACCCTCAATGGCATCGATCTGATGGCTGGCCTGCTGATGCAATGCCAGCCGGCGACGCAGGCCTGGGCCTTCGTCAACCGTGTCTATGCCCGGCAGGATGAACTGGTGGCACCCTTCATGCAGATCAGCGAGGCGGATCGCGCCTCCGTGGCCGCCCTCCCGTCCGACGCGCAGGGGCCAAGGATGGCCGAACTGGGCAAGCTGCCGGACTTCGCGGCCGCCGCCGGCATTGCGCGCGCCCGTTATGATGCCTGCCTTGCTGCCAAGCCGGGCATGGACAGGCTGCTCGCCATCCGCAGCGATGCGGTGCAGACCCACGGGTTGACCGGCACGCCCAGCTTCCTGATCAACGGCAAGATGCAGAAGGATGTGTTCGACTGGGCGGCGCTGGAGCCGTTGCTGGTCGCCGCCGTCAAATCCGCCCCCACCCCGCGTTCGAGGACCAAATGATGCGCCGTTTCCTGCTGCTTTCCACCCTGGCTGTTGGCCTTGCGGCCTGTGACAACAAGCCGGCCGCTCCGGCGGGCGATGCGGCAGCGCCCGCGACCACCGCCACTGTCGCCGCGCCGGCTGGCCAGAACTGGACCGAGGTTGTGGCCGCCACGCCCGAAGGCGGCTTCCGCATGGGCAACCCCGATGCCAAGGTGAAGCTGGTGGAATTTGCCTCGCTCACCTGCCCGCATTGCGCCGAATTCCACGAAAGCGCCGCCGCGACCATCAAGAGCAAATATGTCGCCAGCGGCAATGTTTCCTATGAATACCGGAACTTCGTGCTGAACGGCCCGGATTATGCCGCCACCGTGCTGGCCCGCTGCCAGGGCGCCGGCGCCTTCTTCGGCCTGCTGGATGCCTTCTATCGCGACCAGCGCGGCTGGACCGAGCCGTTTTCCAGCCTGTCCAAGGCGGATCAGGAATCGCTGACCGGCCTGTCGGAGGAAAAGGCCATCGCCCGCCTCGCCGAACTGGGCGGCATGGCCGATTATGTGAAGCTGCGTGGCATCCCGCGCGCCAAGTTCGATCAGTGCCTGGCCGATCCGGCCCAGCTGAAGGCGGTGAACGATCTGCGGAACCAGGCGGTGAACCAATACAAGCTGACCGGCACGCCCAGCTTCATCATCAACGGCACGGTGCAGGAAGGCGTGTTCACCTGGGCGGATCTGGAACCCAAGCTGCAGGCCGCGCTCAGGTAAGCGCCGTTGGAGTTCCGCCGCCTTCGCCTTGCGGGCTTCAAGTCCTTTGTCGAACCGGCTGATCTGCTGATCGAGCCGGGGTTGACCGGCGTTGTCGGCCCCAACGGCTGCGGCAAGTCCAACCTGCTGGAAGCGTTGCGCTGGGTGATGGGGGAGGCCAGCCCAAAATCCATGCGATCGGGCGGCATGGACGATGTGATCTTCGCCGGCACCGCCGCGCGGCCCGCCCGCCAATTCGCGCAGGTGACGCTCCACCTGGCCGGCAGCGCCGGTGAGGAGATCGAGGTTTCGCGGCGGATCGAGCGCGGTGCCGGTTCGGATTATCGCCTGAATGGCCGTGATGCCCGCGCCCAGGACATCCGCCTGCTGTTCGCCGATTCCGCCACCGGCGCGCACAGCCCGGCGATCGTGGGGCAGGGCCGCATCAGCGCCATCATCGCCGCCAAGCCGGCCGAACGCCGCCAGTTGCTGGAAGAAGCCGCCGGCATCGCCGGCCTTGCCGTGCGCCGCCGCGAGGCCGAAATTCGCCTGCGCGCTGCCGAAGCCAATGTGACGCGTCTGGATGATGTGATCCGCGGGCTGGAGGCGCAGGCCAACACATTGCGGCGGCAGGCCAAATCGGCGGAGCGCTATCGCCAATTGTCTGACCGCATCCGCCACGGGGAAGCCGCGCTGACTCACGCGCGCTGGCACGCCGCCGTCGCCGCCAGCGAGCGTGCCCGGCAGGCGGCGGCGTCTGCCGAAACCCTCACCGCCGAACGCACGCGGCTGGCCGCCAGCCTGACGGCTGAAGCGGCAAACGCCAGCGCCGGCCTGCCAGCCCTGCGCCAGGCCGAGGCCGAGGCGGCCGCCGCCGCGCAGGCCGTGCGCCAGAGCCGGGCGCTGGCCGAGGCGCAGGCCCAGGAGAACGCCCGCCGCGATGCCGCGCTGGCGACGCAGCTGGCCAGCCTGGCGCGCGATGCCGCGCGCGAAGCCGCCTTGGCCGAGGATGCAACCGCAGCCGAAACGAGGCTGGCGGCCGAGGATGCGGCGCTGGCCGAACGGGTGGCCGCGCTGCTGGCGGCGCAGCCGGCGATGGCGGCCGATGCCAGCGCGGCAGAGACGGCAGCCACGGCAGCCGAAACCGCGCTTTCCGAAGCGATGGCGGCCCATGCCACGGCGGCGGCCGCCGCGCGCGCCGCCACGGATGCCGCCGCCGCCGCCGAGGCGCGGGCAGCGCGGGCAGCAAGCGAGGCCCGCAGCCTGGCCGAACGGCTGGCGCGGCTGGGCCCGGCGCCGGATCTGGCGCCCTTGCAGGCCGCTGTGGCTGCCGCGCAGGCACAGGTGGCGCAGTGCGAAACCGGTGTGGCCGATGCCGAAGCCGCGCGCCCGGCGCTGGAGGCGGCGCGCAGCGAGGCGGCGGCGGCGCTTTCGGCAGCACGCGCCACGCTGGCCGGGCTTGAGGCGGAGGCGCAGGCGCTGGCCCGCCGGCTGGCGGCCGATACCGGCAAGGGGCCGCGCATCGGCGACCGGCTGGTGGCGGCGGCGGGATTTGAAGCGGCGCTGGCCGCCGCGCTGGGCGAGGATATGGAGGCCGGGCCGGCCGATTCGCAGGCGCCGCGCCGCTTTGCCGGTGTTGCGGCCGGTGATGATCCGGCGCTGCCGCCGGGCGTGACGCCGCTGGCGGCCCAGGTGGAGGCGCCGGCCGAACTGGCGCGGCGGCTGGCGCAGGTGGGGGTGATTGATGCGGCCCCTGATGCGGCGCTGCTGGCAGCATTGCGCCCCGGTCAGCGGCTGGTCTCGCGCGATGGCAGATTGTGGCGATGGGACGGTTTGGTGGATGCCGGCGGGCGCAGCGATGCCGCCGCCGCGCGCCTGCGGGCCCGCCGCCGCGCGGCCGAACTGGCGGCAGAGCGCGCGCGCGCGGCGGGCAGCCAGGAGCAGGCGCAGGCCGCCGCGCGCGCCGCCGATGCCGCCGCGGCCGATGCGGCCACGGCCGAACGCGCCGCACGCCAGGCCCGCGACGCGGCGGCGCGGACGCTGAACGAGGCGCGTGGCCGGCTGAATGCGGCGGAAACCGCGGCGGCGCGCGCGGCCGGGGAAGCCGCCAGCCTGTCCACCGCCGCAGCGGAAGCCGAGGCGCAGGCGGTGCGGCTGGCCGAGGAGGCGCAGGCGGCGCGGGCAGCGGTGCCGGCCCCGGATGCGCTGGCCGGCCTGTCAGAGGCGCTGGCGCAGCGGCGGCACCAGAATGAGACGGCGCGGGTGGCGCTGGCCGCGGCCCGCGCCACGCTGGAGGCCGGGCGCCGTGATGGCGATACCGCCACCGCCCGGCGCAGCGCCATCGCCACGGAGCGCGCCGATTGGCAGCGCCGGCTGGCAGCCAGCGCCGGGCAGCGCGCCGAACTGGCCGGCCGCGCCGAAGCCGCCGAGGCCGAGCGCGCCGACCTTGCCGCCCGCGCTGCCCGACTGACCGAGGAAACCGCCGCGCTGGCCAGCCGTGCCGAGGCCGCCGATGCCGCGCGCGCCGCTGCGGCAGACCGGCTGGCTGCGGCCGAAGCGGCGCTGGAAGCGGTCACCGCGCGCCAGCGTGCCGCCGAAGCTGAAGTGGCAGAGGCGCGCGAGCTGCGCGCCACCATGCGCGCCGAGGCCGAGCACCAGGATGGCGCCCGACAGGAGATCGAGCGGCTGTGTGGCGAACGGTTCCAGTGCCCGCCCACGCTGCTGCCCGGCCGCTTCGGATTTGCTGTCGAGCCGGGCGACGTGGCGGCGCTGGCCACCACGCTCGATGGCCTCACTGCCGAGCGTGAGCGGTTGGGCCCGGTGAATTTGCGCGCCGACATCGAACTGAAGGAACTGGACGAACAGGCCAGGCTGACGGCTGCCGAAAAGACCGAGCTGGACACCGCCATTGCCCGCCTGCGCGGCTCCATCGGCAGCCTGAACCGCGAAGGCCGGCAGCGGCTGCAGGCCGCCTTTCAGGCCGTGGACGCGCATTTCCGCGTGCTGTTCACCGATCTGTTCGGCGGCGGCGAGGCGCAGCTGGCGCTGATCGAGAGCGACGATCCGCTGGAAGCCGGCCTTGAGATCATGGCGCAGCCGCCGGGCAAGAAGCTGCAATCGCTCACCCTGCTGTCGGGCGGGGAACAGGCGTTGACGGCAACCGCGCTGATCTTTGCGCTGTTCCTGGCCAATCCGGCGCCGATCTGCGTGCTGGACGAAGTGGATGCGCCGCTCGATGATGCCAACGTGGAGCGGTTCTGCGATCTTTTGGACCGCATGGCGGGGGAAACCGCAACGCGCTTCCTGATCGTGACCCACAATGCCGTTACCATGAGCCGGATGCACCGGCTGTTCGGTGTGACCATGGCCGAGGCCGGTGTGAGCCAGTTGGTGAGCGTTGACCTGCAGACCGCAGAGCGCCTGGTCGCAACCGCCTGAGCTTACCAGCCGGCGATCAGATGGGCAGGGTTGGGCCCGGGATCGCAGGCGCCGCCCTTTTCGCGATCCGCGATGCCGGGAATGGCGGAAAACACCCCGCGATGGCCCAGCGCGCCCAGCTGATGGGCCACGCCATCGCCGCCCTCCACATGGCCCAGCCCCATCATGCCGATCACGCGGGCGGCCGGTTGTTCGGCAAGGATGGCGGCGATGCCTTCGGCCATGGCGCGATCCCACATGCCTTGCGCTGCCATGAAGCGGGTGATCATCTCGGGCTGGGGCGGCGGATCGCCGGGCTTGCCGTGTTCGGCAAAGCTGGCTTCAAGCCGGGCGCGATAGGCCGGCGTGGGCGCCGCCGGGCGGCCGATGGGCGTGCCGGCGGCCGCTGCGGCGGCCAACCCGGCTTCGATGCCTTCGCGCGATGTGGTGCGCACGATGGCACGATCGATGTTGAGCGCCCGGATGGGAATGCGCCGTTCGCGGGCGAGCGCGAACACCGGCCGATAGGCGGCGAAATCGTGCCGCCACAGGGTTTTCCAGTCGCTTTCGGCCAGGAATTCGCCTTCGTCGGTGGTGCCGGCAACGAACCTGTCCAGCGCTGCTTGTGCGCTGCGCGGCAGCCATTCCACCGCGATCACCAGCGGCCGGCCATCGCGGGCGAGCATTGCCGCCGTGTGTGCCTGCCAGGCGTGGATGCCGGGCGTGGCGTGGGCTTCCCCCAGCAGCACGACGCGGGCCTGCGCGGCGCGGGCGAGGGCGTCAGGGGCGGCGAGCGGCTGGCCGGCGCCGTCCAGCCAGCGGCCGGCAGCCTGGCAGGATGTGGCCGGCGGCTGTGGTGGGAGCGGGGGTGGGAGCGGGGGCGGGCTTGCCTGCGCGATGGCGGCGGCG
>JALOSK010000045.1 GCA_025458465.1 Sandarakinorhabdus sp.
TCCGGTTACAACGATCCGACCGGTGATCCGGCGCTGAATGCCGAACTGTCGAAAAATCGTGCGCAGGCGGTTCAGGCGGCGCTGGTTGCGGCCGGCGTGGCTGAAGGCGATATCGTGCTGGAAAAGCCGCCGGAAACCACCGATGCCAGCGTTACGCCGGCGCAGGCGCGGCGGGTCGAGGTGATCGTCCGCTGATCGATCAGGACGCTGCCGGGAACGGCGCATGATTTCGGCACAATTGCGCTGGGCGATCATCCTGATCGGCGCGGCCATCGCCTTGAACTACATCGATCGCGGCGCTGTCTCCGTGGCGGCGCCGCTGATCAAGGATGATTTCAACCTTACCAACGAGCGCTACGGCGTCATCGTTTCCAGCTTCTACTGGACCTATGTGCCCGCGCTCGCCCTCGCAGGCTGGCTGGCCGACAGGATGAGCGTGCGCCTGCTGATGGCGCTGGGGGTTGCCACCTGGGCCATCGCCACGATCGGGATGGGGTTCGTGGGCACCGGTGTTGCCGGCGGAGTCACCGGCCTGCTGCTGCTGCGCCTGATGATGGGCCTGGGGGAAGGGGTGGCCTTTCCCTGTGGCTCCAAGCTGATCGCCCGCGTGCCGGAAGGCGCACGCGGCCTGGCCAACATCTCGCTGTCGGGCGGGCTGGCCGTGGGCCCGCTGATCGGCACGCTGGCCGGCGGCTTCATCATGCAATTGTGGGGGTGGGAGGCGATGTTCATCACCTTCGGCCTGATCACCCTTGTCTGGCTGGTGCCCTGGTGGCTGGCCCGCCGCGGCATCGAGGAAGGCGAGGGCAAGCACGACGTGGTGAGTACGGCCGCAGCGCCGCTCGGCGCCGTGCTCCGCCAGCCCGGCTTCTGGGCGATCACCCTGCTGCACCTGTCGGGCACGTTTGCGCTCTATTTCATCGTGGGTTGGCTGCCGCTGTGGCTGGTGAAGGCGCGTGGCTTCTCCATCATCGACATGAGCCTGCTGACGTCGGTGTTCTACATCGCGCAGATTGCCGGCGGAACGCTGGGCGCCTGGGCCATCGATCGCGCCATCAGGCGCGGTGGCGACGGATCGCGCTGGCGGCGGCGGATGCTGTTCCTTTCGGTGGCAGCCTGTGTTGGCGGTCTGTTGCTGCTGCCCGACATCAAGGGCTGGGTGCCGCTGGTCGCGCTGATCGCCATCACCGGCTTCGGCTATGGGCCGGTGCCCAACCTGCTGTTCGTCATCGGGCAGACGATGGCCGGCCCGGCATCGGCCGGGCGCTGGGTGGGTGTGCAGACCAGCCTGGGCAACCTGTCAGGCGTGATCGGCCCGGTGATGACCGGCAAGATCGTCGATGCCGCCGGCTATCAGCCCGCCTTCTGGGTGACGGCGGCGATCGTGGCGGCCGGCACGCTCGTGTTCGCGCTGGCGGTGCCGCGCGTGGAACCGGTGCGCTGGGCAGGGATCAGTCCCCAACCGGCCTAGTCAGCCAACGATCTAGTCCGCAGCCGGCTCCGGCGGCGTGGCGGCGGGCGGCGCGGTCTTGCCGCGTGCCTTGCGATGCTCTTCCAGGTCGAGCACGGCGGTCTCGTCCTCGCTCAGCAGCCCAAGCCGGCGCGCCACTTCCTGATAGGCCTCGGCCTCGCCGCCCAGGTCGCGGCGGAACCGGTCCTTGTCCAGCTTGTTGCCGGTCTTCATGTCCCACAGGCGGCAGCCATCGGGGCTGATCTCGTCGGCGAGGATCACGCGGGAGAAATCGCCGTCGAACAGGCGGCCGAACTCAAGCTTGAAGTCGACAAGGCGGATGCCGACCCCGGCGAACATGCCGGCAAGGAAGTCGTTCACGCGGATCGCCATGTCGGCAATGTCGTGCATCTCTTCCTGGCTGGCCCAGCCGAAGGCGGCGATATGTTCATCGGCCACCATCGGATCGCCCAGCGAATCGTCCTTGTAATAATATTCAAGGATGGTGCGCGGCAGCATCGTGCCTTCCTCGATGCCCAGCCGCTTGGAAATGCTGCCGGCCGCGACGTTGCGCACCACCACCTCGATCGGGATGATCTCCACCTGCCGCACCAGCTGTTCACGCATGTTGAGGCGGCGGATGAAGTGGGTGGGGATGCCGATCATCGAGAGCAGGGTGAACACATGCTCCGAAATGCGGTTGTTCAGCACGCCCTTGCCGCTGATCGTGCCCTTCTTCTGGGCGTTGAAGGCGGTGGCATCATCCTTGAAATACTGGATGAGCGTGCCGGGTTCCGGCCCTTCATACAGGATCTTGGCCTTGCCTTCGTAGATCTGGCGGCGGCGGGTCATGCTGTCCTCCTGGACGGCGCTGGAAGGGAAAACGGCGGTTGCGCCGCAGGCTAACACGGGCCGGCAGCGCGGGGGAGTGCCCATAACGGCAAAGCCGGCCAGAGACAATCTGCAACGGCCAGGCATCTGGACGTTGAACCGCGTCCGTTGCTCCCCTATCTGTCGGGGAGGGCAGAATTGCTTGTGCAGCATTGCAGACAGGAAAACAGCATGACCACGTTCGACGATCGTCAGAAGGCGTTCGAGGCCAAGTTCGCTCACGACAATGATCTGCGCTTCCGCATCCTGGCGCGGCGCGGCAAGCTGATTGGCCTGTGGGCCGCCGAAAAGCTCGGCAAGTCGGGCGAACTGGCCGAGGATTATGCCAAGTCTGTGCTGCTGTCCGATCTGGAAATTCCGGGCGACGACGACATCATTGCCAAGCTGCTGGCCGATCTGTCCCCGCTGGGCGTTGGCGAGAACGACATCAAGGCGATGCTGGCGGAAAAGCTGGCGCAGGCCGAAACGCAGGTGACGGGAGACGCCTGATGCCGATGTCTGCGGCTGAAGTCGAGCGCGCCATCCTCTCGGCACTGCCCGGCGCCACGGTGGAGATCATCGATCTCGCCGGCGATGGGGACCATTATTCCGCCGTTGTCACCGCACCGCAGTTTGCCGGCCTGAACAGGGTTGCACAGCAGCGGCTGGTGTATAATGCTCTTGGCGGACGCATGGGGGGTGCGCTCCATGCCTTGAAACTCACGACCCGCCCGGCCTGAAGCACGGGCGCACACAAGGATTCCCCCCATGACCAATCCCGTTCACGAGCGTATCGCCGATCTGGTGAACAGCAACGATGTCGTGCTGTTCATGAAGGGCACGCCCTATTTTCCGCAGTGCGGCTTTTCCTCCACCGCCATCGCCATCCTGGAACGGCTGAACGTCGCGTTTGAAAGCGTTGACGTGCTGGCCGATCAGGAGATTCGGCAGGGCATCAAGGAATACAGCGACTGGCCGACCATCCCGCAGCTCTATGTGAAGGGCGAATTCGTGGGCGGCAGCGACATCATGATGGAAATGTTCCAGGCCGGCGAGCTGCAGGCGCTGGTGGCCGAAGCCGGCGTGAAGCCGGCCGCCTGAGGCGGCGCCGGCAGGGCAGGCCCGTGCAACGCCTTTCGGTGCCCGCCATCTGGGATGGCATGACCGGCATGGTGCTGGGTGACCTGTCGCGCCTGTTCTTCGTGGCGGCGCCCTTCACCCTGCTGCCTTCGGTGGCGGTGCAATTGTTCGTGCCGCCGCTGCCGGCCAATCTGTCGGAAATCAGCGGGCAGCAGTTCGCCTGGATGGTGCTGCTGCCCTTCCTGATCGGCAATCTGGCGCAACTGGTGGTGACCGCGCTGCTGCTGCGCCCTGATATCACGCCCCGGGATGCCTTCGCCCGCGCCGTGCCGCTGTGGCTGCCCTATCTGGCCGTGCTGCTGCTGGCCTCGGTTCCGGTCAGCCTTGGCGTGCTTGCGCTGATCGTGCCCGGCCTGTTCCTCTACGTCCGCCTGGCGTTCCTTGGCAGCGCGGTGATCGTGGCGGAGGGCGGCGCCCCGCTGGACGTGTTGAAACGCAGTTGGGCGCTCAGCGAGGGCGGGCAGGGCGCGCTGATGCTGTTTGCCATCGTGGCCATCTTCGGTGTGATCGGCGTGCTGATGCTCACCAGCCTTGCCGGCGCTGCCGTTGATGTCGTGGCCCGGCTTGCCGGCCTCGAGGGCATCGGGCGGTTTGCCGTTGCGCTGGCCGGCGGCATTGCCAGCACCATCGTCGCCATCGCGGGCGCCGCCGCCAGCGCGTTCTGCTGGCGGCAATTGGCGCGCTGAAGTTATTCCCAGATCGCCAGCGGTGGCAGGCTCATCAGGATGGCGTCGGTGTTGCCGCCGGTCTTCAGGCCGAAGGTGGTTCCCCGGTCATAGACAAGATTGAACTCGGCATAGAGGCCGCGATACTTCAGCTGGGCGATGCGCTCTTCCTCGCTGAACGCCTGGTGCATCTTGGCGCGCACCAGTTTGGGATAGGTTTCCAGGAAGCAGCGGCCCACATCCTGCGTGTAGGCAAAATCCGCTGCCCAGTCGCCGCTGTTCAGGTGATCATAGAAGATGCCGCCCACGCCGCGATGGCGGTTGCGGTGGGGCACCCAGAAATACTCCTCCGCCCACTTCGAATGGGCCGGGTAATGATCCGGGTGGTGGCGATCGCAGGTTGCCTTCACTGCGGCGTGGAAGGCTGCGGTTTCGGCTTCATCGGGCAGGGCGGGGTTCAGGTCCACGCCGCCGCCAAACCAGCGCTTGGTGGTCACCAGCATCCGGGTGTTCATGTGCACGGCCGGCACCAGCGGGTTGGCCGGGTGGATCACCAGGCTGATGCCGGTGGCGAAGAAGCGCGGATCCTCGGCAGCGCCGTTGATCTGCCTGGCGAAGTCCGGGTTGAACTCGCCATACACGGTCGAGATGTTGACCCCGGCCTTTTCGAACAGGCGGCCCTTCATGATGCCCATCTCGCCGCCGCCGCCGTCGCCGCCGCTGTGATCGGTGCGCTGCCACACGCGCTTCTCGAACCGGCCCGCTTCGCCCGGCAGGGTGGATTCGTCCTCAAGCTGTTCGAGCATCGCCCAGATGTTGTCGCGAAGCTGGCGGAACCAGGCCTGCGCGGCCTGCTGCTGGTCATCAAGCTGGATCATGGCGCCGTCCTAGACCGGCTTTCCGGCGTCGGGAAGCCCCCGAAACGCGGGGCCGGTTCCGGAGTTTTCCTTACTTGCGTGTAATGCCCGCGCCAAAATGTCCGGGTCTCTACGGTGTTTTGTCCGTTGCGTTGCACCGCCGCCTTGTCTATCCGGGCCCACCATGCGGGCAGGCATCAGGCTTGCCGGCCGTTCATTTGGCATCCGGAAGGAACAAAATGGCGAGCGAAGCGCGGCAGGCGACTGCTGATGATCTGACCCCCGGTGGCGAACGCCGCCGCGATTTTCTCTATGTGGCAACCGCGGCCTTCGCCGGTGCCGGCGTGGTGCCGGTGGCGTGGTCGCTGGTCAACCAGATGAACCCGTCGGCCGACGTGCTGGCGCTGGCGTCCATCGATCTCGATCTGTCGGCGGTGCAGCCGGGGCAGGCCATCAAGGCCAGCTGGCGCGGCAAGCCGATCTTCGCGCGTCACCTGACGCCCGAGGAAATCGCCGATGCCAAGAAGGTGGACGTGGCCACGCTGCGTGACCCCCAGAAGCTGGAAGACCGCACGAAGCCGGGCAGTGAGCAGTGGTTGATCACGCTGGGCGTGTGCACCCATCTGGGCTGCGTGCCGCTGGGTGCCGCAGATGGCGAGGCCAAGGGGGATTTCGGCGGCTATTTCTGCCCGTGCCACGGTTCGCACTATGATACGGCCGCGCGCATCCGCAAGGGTCCGGCGCCGTTGAACCTTGAAGTGCCCCCCTATCAATTCAAGTCGCCCACGTCGGTGACGATCGGCTGAGGAGAGAAGAAATGAGCTTTCCCTGGGCGAAACAGTATCAGCCGACGAGCGAAGTCGGCAAATGGATGGACCAGCGGCTGCCCTTGCCGCGCTTCATCTTCAACGCGCTGGGGCCGGGCTATCCGACGCCGCGCAACCTCAACGCCTTCTACAATTTCGGCGTGCTCGCCGGCGTGGCGCTGGTGATCCAGATCATCACCGGCGTGGTGCTGGCCATGCACTTCGCCGCTGATACCCGCGTGGCGTTCGATTCGGTCGAACACATCATGCGTGACGTCAACGGCGGCTGGATGATCCGCTACATGCACGCTGTCGGCGCCAGCTTCTTCTTCGGCGTCGTCTACATCCACATCTTCCGCGGCCTCTACTACGGCTCCTACAAGCCGCCGCGCGAGATGATCTGGATGCTCGGCCTCGTCATCTTCCTGCTGATGATGGCCACCGCCTTCATGGGCTATGTGCTGGTGTGGGGTCAGATGAGCTTCTGGGGCGCGCAGGTCATCACTGGCCTGTTCTCGGCGCTGCCGATTGTCGGCACCTCGATCCAGACCTGGCTGCTGGGTGGCTTCTCGCCCGACAATGCGACGCTCAACCGCTTCTTCTCGCTGCACTATCTGCTGCCGTTCGTGATCTTCGGCGTGATCGTGCTGCACGTGTGGGCGCTGCACATCCCGGGTTCCAACAACCCCACCGGCATCGACGTGAAGTCGGAAGCGGACACGGTGCCCTTCCACCCCTATTACACGGCGAAGGATTTCGTTGGCCTGGGCATCTACCTGATCGTCTTTGCCGCGTTCGTGTTCTTCATCCCGAACAGCCTGGGTGAGCCGGACAACTATATCCCGGCCAACCCGCTCTCGACGCCTGCGCACATCGTGCCGGAATGGTATTTCTGGCCCTTCTACGCCATCCTGCGCGCCTTCACGACCGACTTCCTGGGCGTGCCGGCCAAGCTGTGGGGCGTGATCGCGATGTTCGCGTCGATCCTGCTGCTGTTCCTGCTGCCGTGGCTGGACACGTCGCCGGTGCGTTCGAACAACTATCGTCCGCTGTCGCGCATCCTGTTCTGGGTGTTCGTGGTGGTGGCGCTGGCGCTGGGCGTGTGCGGCGGTGCCCCGGCCGAAGAACCGTGGGTGCGTCTGAGCCAGGTGCTCACCGCCTACTACTTCGCCCACTTCCTCATCATCCTGCCGATCGTCTCCAAGCTGGAGAAGACCAAGGCGCTGCCCGGTTCCATCTCGGAAGCCGTGCTCGCCAAGTACGGCAAGGGTGGCGGCGCCGCGCCTGTCGCGCAGCCGGCCGAATAAGGAGACCGCAAGAATGATCCGTCTCGGCGCACTCGCCGTCGGCCTGCTCTTCGTGCTGAACGTCCTGTGGGGGGCTGTCCAGCCCCGCGAGGACGTGGCGCCCGACATGGCCAAGGAACTCCACAAATATCCCAGGCAGATCGAATGGGCCCACAACGGCCCGGGCAATCTGGGGATCTTCGGCACCTTTGATCGCGGCCAGCTGCAGCGCGGCTTCCAGGTTTACAAGGAAGTCTGCTCGGCCTGCCACTCGATCAACCGCGTCGCCTTCCGTGACCTGGGCGATCTTGGCTTCAACGAAGCCCAGATCAAGGCCATCGCCGCGGAATATGAAGTGGCGGCCATCGATGCCAACGGCGAACCGACCACCCGCAAGGCCACCCCGGCGGACAAGTTCCCGCTGGTCTACGCCAACGAGGCGGCTGCCCGTGCGGCGCAGAACGGCGCCAATCCGCCGGATCTGTCGCTGATGACCAAGGCGCGCAAGGATGGCACCAACTATGTCTATTCGCTGCTCACCGGTTATTCCGATGATGTGCCGAAGGGCTGGGTGAAGCCTGACACGCTGTATTACAACCCGTACTTCCACAGCGTGAACATCGCCATGCCGCCGCCGCTCGCCGCCGATGGCCAGGTGACCTATGCCGATGGCGCGCCGGCCACCACCGACCAGTATGCCAAGGACGTCTCGGCGTTCCTGACCTGGACGGCGGAGCCCAAGCTGGAAAACCGCAAGGAAACCGGCGTTGCCGCCATCCTGTTCCTGATCATCATGACCGGGCTTGGCTATCTGTCGTACCGCAAGGTGTGGGCAGACATCAAAAAGCCGGCCTGATAGTCCGCGAAGGCTTGAAATGGGGCGGCCATCCGGCAGGATGGCCGCCTCTTTTCTTTTGGGGCGAGCGATGGACAACGATGATCGGCCAAATGCCGACCTGAAGGCGCTGGTGCGGACAATTCCCGATTATCCGCACGCCGGGATCATGTTCCGCGACATCACCACGCTGCTGCTCGACGGGCCGGGCTTTTCCACCTGCATCACCCGGATGACCGCCAGCCTGCCGGCGCGTCCCGATCTGGTGGCCGGCATCGAGGCGCGCGGCTTCATCTTTGCCGCTGCGCTGGCCCGGGAACTGGGCGTCGGCCTTGTGCTGCTGCGCAAGAAGAACAAGCTGCCCGGCCGCGTGACGGGCGTGAACTATGCGCTGGAATATGGCACCGATCGCATCGAGATGCATGCCGACGCGGTTCAGCCCGGGCAGCGCGTGTGCCTGGTGGACGATCTGATCGCCACTGGCGGCACGGCCATGGCCGGCGTCGAACTGCTGCGTGGTGCCGGTGCGCGGGTGGAGGAGGCGGCCTTCGCCATCGATCTGCCCGATCTGGGCGGTGCCCAGCGTCTGCGCGCGGCCGGTGTCACCCCTCACGCGCTGGTCGACTTCCCCGGCCACTGATCCCGGCTATGCTAGGCTCTGCGACTCGCGGGGGCACAGGGTCGATGGCGCGGGAACGGGAATTGAAACTGGAGCTGGCGCCGGCTGATGCCGGGCGTCTGGCGGCACTGCTGGCGGCGCGAGCGATGGCCCCGGCCCGGCAGCGTTCCTTGCGCGCCGTCTATTTCGACACCGACGATGCGCGGCTTGCCGCTGCCGGTCTCAGCCTGCGGCTACGGCAGGACCTGGTGGACGGGCAGGGTGGCTGCATCCAGACCATCAAGGCCGATGCCGAACGGGCGCGCGCAGGGCTGTTCGATCGCCGCGAATGGGAACGTCCGGTTGCCGGCACGGAGCCGGTGCTGGCCGGGCGTGATGCGGGCACGCGCGCAGTGCGGCGCGCTCTTGGCAAGGGCAGTTTGCACCCGGTGTTCACCGTCACGGTCGACCGCCAGATCTGGCTGCTGCGACATGCGGGTGCCCGCATCGAGGCTGCGCTTGATGTGGGCACGGTGCGCGCCGGCACACGCGATGTTGCGCTGTGCGAACTTGAACTGGAATTGCAGTCGGGGCCAGCGGCCGCACTGTTCGCGCTGGCCCGCGCCTTCGATGTCAGGGTGCCGCTGCGGCCTGGCGCGCTGAGCAAGGCGCAGCGCGGCCACGCCCTGCTGGCGCCCGCGTTGGCCAGTGATCGTGCCGAACCGCTGCGGCTTGCGCGTGATGCAGATGCAGACACTGCGCTGCGTGCCATCGTCAGCGCCTGCCTGAACCATTATCGTCGCAACGAGGCGCGCCTGTTGGCGGGCGGCGATGGCGAGGCGCTGCACCAGGCGCGTGTGGCGCTGCGGCGCCTGCGCTCCGCGCTCGCGATCTTCCGCCCGCTCTGTGGGCCCATGCCGGCCCTGGAGACAGGCCTTCGGGCACTCGCGGCGGTGCTTGGCCGGGTGCGAGATCTGGACGTGTTGGTGGCGCGGGCACCGGCGGGCCCGTTGCGGGATCGCCTGCTGGCGGCGCGGACGGCCGCCCTTGCCGATGCCGAAGCCTGTCTGCAGGCCCCGGCAACGCGAGCGCTGCTGCTGGATATCGTGGAGTGGGTTTCACTTGGCCCGGCGCTGCCGCCCATGCCCGCGCAGGAATTTGCCGCCGCTGCCCTGGACCGTTGGCGCCGCAAGGTCGGCAAGGCCGGGCGGTCTCTGGCGCATGGCACCGACGAAGATCGTCACCGCCTGCGCAAGCGAACGAAGAAGCTGCGCTATGCTGCCGAATTCATGTCCGGTCTGTTTGCGGATGCGCGCGCGCTGGTGCAATTTCGCAAGGCGCTGGAAGCCCTGCAGGATGAACTTGGCGCACTCAATGATCTGGTCACTGCAGAGGCCGTGCTGCGGGCGCTGGGTCAGGACGATCTGCCCGCTGCGGCGGCTCTGGCAGGCCATGCCCGGCGGCAGGCCCATATCGCAGCGGCGAGCAAGGCACACGCCGCCCTGCTGGCGGCGCCGCGCTTCTGGCGTTGAACCGGCGCTTGAACCGGAAGTGGCGGCTTACTTCACGCGCTGCTTGCGCGCGGCATAGCGGGCGTCGCGGGCGGCCTTCTGGGCGGCTTCGCGGGAGATGGCTTCCAGGCGCGCCTGTTCGGCCTGCTTCTCGCGCTGGGCTTCCTTCAGCTTCTTTTCTTCTTCCAGCTGGCGGGCGCGTTCGGCGCGTGCGGCCTTGGCCTCGGCTTCCTTCTGGGCGCGCTTTTCGGCGCGGGCCTTGGCGGCGGCAAGGGCCTCATCGCTGGGCGGGGCTGCCTGCTTGAACTTCTCGAGCTTGGCCTTGCGGGCTTCGGCGGCAGTCTTGGCGCGATCGTTGAAATCGGGGAGCTTGAACATGGCCGAAGGCTTTAGCCGTTTGGTGGCCCTGCTGCAACTGCGAAGGCAACCAACAAGAGCAACGGCGCCATCAGGTGCCGGGCGGCTGGCAGGGGGAATTGGCCGCCGTCCAGTCCGCGCCGTCGGCAAAGGGCAGGGTGCTGCCCGATTGCACCGGGCCATCGTGGCGCCTGGCCATCAGCACCACCGCCTTGTTGTTGTCGAACCCGGCGATGGCGGCGTTGGTGGCGCGGGCTTCGGCGGCGCTGATTTCCGGCACCAGCGTCCGGCTCACCCGGATCAGCCGCGCCACGTCGCCCACCATGCCGGTCGCGCGATAGACGCGCCGGCCTTCCACCACCCGGTTCATCGGCTTGCTGTTGAAGCGCCAGCGGGTGCCCGGTTTCGGCGGCGGCAGGCGGATGCTGGTGGCATCGCAGGAATAGCGCGGGAATTCGATTTCCCACGGGGCGTCCTGGTCCTGATCCGCCGGCCGTTCGCGCTTGTCGGGCGGGAAGAAACCGCCGCCGGGCAGCGCCAGATCAATGCTGCCATCATCGTTGCGCTCCCAGTCCAGCGTTTGCGTGCCTG
>JALOSK010000301.1 GCA_025458465.1 Sandarakinorhabdus sp.
CCATTTCAAGGCTTTGACTTGCATTCAGGCGCGGATCGCACTGGGTCTGGTAGCGGGTGGCCAGGCCTTCGTCGGAAATGGCGATGGCACCGCCCGTGCACTCCGTCACATCCTGCCCGGTCATCTCCAGATGGATGCCGCCAGCATGGGTGCCTTCGGCGCGATGGATGGCAAAAAAGCCGGTCACTTCGGCCAGAATCCGCTCGAATGGGCGCGTTTTGAGCCCGCCAGCGGCCTTGATCGTGTTGCCGTGCATCGGGTCGCAACTCCACACGACATGGCGCCCTTCGCGGCTTACGGCGCGAATCAGGCGGGGCAGATGAGCCTCAACCTTGTCGTGACCAAATCGGGTGATGAGGGTGATTCGGCCCGGTTGATTCGCGGGATTCAGCGTGTCGAGCAGCCGCAGAAGCTCGTCCGCCTCCAGGCTCGGCCCGCATTTCTTCCACATGCGCCGAGCCGGCAAAGCGGGTGCGGTCGCCGATCCACAGCATGTGGGCCGACGTGTCATACCAGTCGCCGGTCAGGCTGTCCTGGCGGGTCATCGCCTCTTCATAGCCGAGCAGCAGGGCTTCGTGGCTGGTGAAGAAGCTCGTCCCCTTCAGTTGTGGCACGGTGTCGGGCGACAGGCCGATGGCCTCCATGAAGTCCAGGGCTTCCCCGATGCGATCGGCCAGTTGGGCATATTGCTCGGCCCACGGGCTGCGCGCCGCAAAATCCAGGTTCCATTTGTGCACCTGGTGCAGATTGATAACCGCCGCTGGCAAAGGCCCGCAGCAGGTTCAGGGTGGATGCCGATTGCATATAGCCACGGATCATGCGCTGCGGGTTGGGCGTGCGGGCTTCGGCGGTGAACTCGATATCGTTCACATTGTCGCCGCGATAGCTGGGCAGCGACACGCCATCCTGTTCCTCGAAATCACCCGAGCGCGGCTTGGCGAACTGGCCGGCCATGCGGCCCACCTTCACACACCATCCTGTTCTTCGAAGTCACCGGAGCGCGGCTTGGCGAACTGTCCGGCCATGCGGCCCACCTTCACCACCGGCATCTTGCTGGCAAAGGTCATCACCACCGCCATCTGCAGCAGCACCCGGAAGGTGTCGCGGATGGTGTTGGGGTGAAATTCGGCGAAGCTTTCGGCGCAGTCGCCGCCCTGCAGCAGGAAAGCGTCACCCGCGGCGACTTCGCCCAGCCGTTCGGTCAGGTCACGCGCTTCGCCGGCGAACACCAGAGGCGGGTAGGAACGCAGCTCGGTCTCCACCGCGCCCAGCGCAGCGGCGTCAGGATACTGTGGCAACTGCCGGGCTTCACAGGCACGCCAGCCGTCGGGGGTCCAGTTGTTCGTCATGACGGGGGTGCTTTGCGGTATTTTGGGGGTCTGTGCAAGGATGGGAGAAAGGGAAGGGGAGTCGTGGCAAAGCCACGCCGTCGACGCTGTTCAGTCGGCTTGCTGCCGGCTGCCAGCCCGGCCGGCTTCGCGCGAGTCCGTGCGCGGCACGCGCACTGGCCGCGCTTCAGCGCATCAACACGAGTTCCTCGCTCATCGTCGGGTGCAGTGCCATCGTGTCGTCGAACTGCGCCTTGGTGAGGCCGGCCTTCACCGCGATGGCGACCGCCTGCAGGATTTCCGGCGCATCCGGCCCGATCATGTGGGCGCCCACCACGCGATCGGTGGAGCCATCCACCACCAGCTTGTAGAGCGCGCGCTCGTTGCGACCGGCCAGCACGTTCTTCATCGGGCGGAAATCGGATGTGAACACCCGCACCTGGTGGCCATGGACGCTGCGCGCCTCGGCTTCGGTCATTCCCACGCTGCCCAAAGGCGGGTTGGAAAATACCGCTGAAGGGATGGCGCTGTAATCCACCCGGCGCGGGGTGTTGCCGAACTGGCTGTCGGCAAAGGCATGGCCTTCGCGGATGGCCACCGGGGTCAGCTGCACCTTGTCGGTCACGTCACCCACCGCAAAGATGCTCGGCACGCTGGTGCGGTTTTCGGCATCAACGGCGATGGCGCCCTTTTCGTTCAGCGCCACGCCCACGTCTTCAAGGCCGAGGCCATCCAGGTTGGGCACCCGGCCCAGCGCCCACAGCAGCACATCGGTTTCGATGCTCTTGCCGTCGGTGAAGTGCAGCTTCAGGCCGCCCTCCAGCTTTTCAACCCGTTCCAGCCGGCAGTTCAGCTTGAAGTTGATGCCCTTGGCCAGGCTGATCTGCAGCAGCCGATCGGCCAGTGCCGGTTCCCAGCCGCGCAGGATGGTGTCACTGCGGTTGATCACGGTCACGTCGCTGCCCAGTTCGTGGAACACGCCGGCAAATTCGGTGGCGATGTAACCCGCGCCGGCAATCACCATGCGCCTGGGCAGTTCGGGCAGGTGAAACACCTCGTTCGACGTGATGCCATGTTCGGCGCCGGGCAGATCGGGCACGAACGGGCGGGCACCGGTGGCGATCAGGATGGTTTTTGCCGTGTGCTGCTTGCCCGCCACATCCACCGTGTGCGCATCGATCAGCCGGGCATGGCCCAACAATGTGGTGACGCGGTTGTTGTCCAGCGTGTTCTGATAGAGGCCGTTCAGGCGATCCACCTCGGCGGCCACATTGTCCCGCAGCGTGGCCCAATCGAAGCGCTTGCCCTCGATGGTCCAGCCAAAGCGGCGGGCATCTTCCAGATCCTCGGCAAAATGCGCGCCATAAACGAGCAGCTTCTTGGGCACGCAGCCGCGGATCACGCAGGTGCCGCCCACGCGATATTCCTCCGCCACCGCCACGCGGGCGCCATGGCCGGCCGCGATGCGGCTGGCGCGCACGCCGCCGGAACCGGCACCAATCACCAACAGGTCGAAATCAAATTCTGCCATCATGCGTCTCCGGCCCGGGTGATAGGCGAGGGGACGCGCCGGTGCCAATCAATTTGGCCGCTCAGGCTGATGGAGGCAGTTGATGACGCGCCCTTCAACCGCCCAGCCACCACCACAGGCCGCCCAGCAGCAGGCCGATCTGCACGCCGGTGATCAGCAGCAGGCTGGTCTTGAAGGGTTCCTTGCGCGTCTTGTGGCGCAGCCGCTGCATCGCCCACCATGCCGCCGGACTGCCGCCCAGCAAGGCGAGGCCCAGCAGGGTCGCTTCGGGAATCCGTTCACGCGAACGCCCGGCGGTGGCGCGGCGCTTGTCGATGGCAAAGGCGGCCCAGGCGGCAATGTTCACCACCAGCAACAGCATCAGCAGCAGGCCGGGCAGGCCCCACAGCGTGGCCAACATGCCACCGCCGCGGCGCTTCTTGCGATCGCTCAGCAGATCGGCCGGCCGGGTTGTTCCATCCGGACAATCGATGGTGACATAGCGGGGCACCGCATGGCCCGCCGCGATCATCGCGCAGGAAAGATCAATGCCGTCGGCGCTGCAGCGCGCGATGATGCGGCCATATCGATCCCTATCCTGCTGTGTGCAGATCACGCTGCGCCCTTGTGTGAGCGCGCGCAGCGCATCGCGCGCGGCAAAGGGATCACCCGGTGTGCACTCCCGCCCCGGCCGGCAGGCGCCGGGCATTTCGGGCGCGTCGATGCCTTCCAGACGGATTGCGGGCTTCAGGCCGTCACAGCGCACATTGTCGCCATCATGGTGGCGCGGGTTTTCGCAGGCGAAGCTGCCAACCGCGGCGGCCGCAGCGGCGGCAAGGATCAGGCTGGCCGGCACCTTGCGTCAGCGGCAGTTCAGCCGGCCATAGCGCGGCATCGCCATGCGCGCGGCGATCATCGCGCAGCTGACATTGCGGCCATCGGCGGTGCAGTTGACGATGGGCCGATCATAGCGATCCCGATC
>JALOSK010000302.1 GCA_025458465.1 Sandarakinorhabdus sp.
CAGCGACAATGAGGCTGGCCCACGGTTGCCAGATGGTGAGCGCCTTCATGCGCCAATCCTTTCCTGGTGATGGCGGCCGGTGAGGCCGCAGGCGGTGAAAGGGAAGCGGGCGGCCCACAGGGGCAGGCCGATATCCAGCGGGCTTTCCCAGGGATATGGCCCCGGTGCCGGCGTGCGGTGGCAAAAGCCATCCAGCTGGTGGCGGCAGGTGCGGCAGGGCTTCATGGCCACAGCCCCGGATTGACGATGTGCTGGCCATTGATGCGCAGCACGCACAGCGGCGAGATATCGTAGATGCCGCTGGCGCTGACGATCCACGGGTCGTTCCACCCGGCCATGGTGTAGGTCTTGCGGTAGCCGCAGCGGGACACGGTGAGGCGATCACCCACTTTCAGGATGGCGCGGGCCCATACATAAGCCGCATCTCGGCGCCGGACGCGTTCGGCGGGCGGTATGGCAATCCAGTCCAGCTGGTAATAGGGATGATCGAGCAGGCAGGTGCGCTTCACCGGGCGTCCTTCTGTTGCTGGCGGGTGGCGGCGGCCAGGGTGCGCAGTTGCGCCCAGGCGCGGTGATATTGGCTGGCGGCGATGTGGCGTTCGTGTGGGGTGCCGCCGTGCAAGGTGGCGCGCGAAAGGCGGGACAGGCTGGCATCCACATCTTCCACGGCGCGGGCCAGATCGAGGGCGGAGACGCGCGGCATCAGCGCTGCCGGTAGCCCATGGCCCAGGCCAGGCCGAAATAATCCGCCGCGCTGGCGCGGCCGGCGGCGGCATCTTCATCGCGCCATTGCTGCATGGCATCGCGGGCCAGCTGGGCGGCGCGGCGGCCGGCCGCCTTGGCCGCAGGCTTGCCCCGCGTGCCATCGCGGGTTTCACGGGCGGCCATGACCAGCAGCATCAGCTGCCGGCCGCGCACCGTGTAGCGATTTTCCCAAGCCACCTTGCAGGCTTTCTGGCAAAACAGGCGGCCAGCGCCATGGCGGATGCGGAAGGCCGCGCCGCATTCACAGCAGCCGCGCACACGGCCATGGCCATCCGGCGCCCGGGCCGATATACCCGCACCCGGCCCAATCGCCACAGGCGCCGCCAGCGGCGCGCCGCGTAACGCCTCCATGAACAATTGTTCATCTGACGCGGCGCGCATCATTCCGGCCCATAATCGGCGTTGATCCAGCAATCTTCACAGATTGCCACCGTGTTGCCCACGCCATCGCAGCCGGTGAAATCCAGCTGATCAAACTGACCGCACCACGGGCATTCACGATCCGGCGGCAGCAGCCAAGGGCCAAGGGTGGGCGTGGTCATCGGCGCATTGGCCAGCGCCTGCAATGCGCGTTTGGACGGGGGACGCTTTGGCATGGCGATCACCCGGCGAAGGCATAGAGGCCGGCGGCAAAGCCCAGCGCGGCGCCCAGGGCGAGGCCGGCGGCGCGCGGCGCCCAGCCCCACAGGCCGCGCGCCGCCACCAGCAGCAGCAGGGGCAGCAGCGCCCAGCCATCCACCATGCCGGCCATCATGCCGCCACCTGTGCGGTGCGGCCTTCCAGCGCGGCGAGGCGCGCGGCCATGCGGGCGGGCAGGCCACCCGCCCAGCGGCGCGACAGTTCGGCCAGGGCATCATAGGCCGCCTGATCGGACATGGCGGCGATCCGCGCGAAGGGGATGCGCTGCTGCCGATCCAGCGCCCACAGGATATTGGCCCAATCGCGGGCGTTGCAGCCGCCGCCCAGCCCCATCACGCCCAGCTGCACGGCACGCGCCGCCAGCTGATCAATCTGCTGCTGCATGGCGAAACTATCAGGCATGGCCGGCCTGCCCGCCGCTGGCGCGCCTGCGCCGCAGCTGATCGAGCAGGCCAAAGCCCGCCGTGATCAAGCCAACCAATTGCACTTCGGACAGCAGCGCCGCGATGGCCTGGCCATCTTCACCCTGGATGCGGATGCAGATCGGCTGATCGGGTGCAAAGCTGGTGAGGCTGATGCCTATGGCCAAGCCATCCTGCCCAGGCACAGACGGCGTATCGCACACCAGAGCGTCGGGCAGCAGACCGCCATCGAGATAGGTGAATTCACCAAGAGGATCGCTCATGCTGCCCTCCGCCCGGCGAAGCGTTGGCGCGTCCAGGTCATGCGCAGGCGCTGGGAAAACAGGCGCGCGGCGGCCAAGGCGGCTTCATCGCCATCGGCATTGGGCACGCCCGGCACCAGCAAATACTGGTGGCGCCCGCCGGCATCATCGGCCTGATAGACATGCCAGGCGATGGCCGAGACGGCATCGCGGAACGGCCGATCAAAGCGATTGGGCACAGTGTGCAATTCCAGCATACCGGCCGGCACGGCATCGGCCGGCGCAAAGCTGATGATGCCATTGCGGCAGCAATAGGCAGCGATCACGCGACCCCCTCCCCCAGCTGATCAAGGCCGGCGGCGCGGGCATCGAGAGTGGCGGCCCAGGGGGACAGATCGGCCGCCGCGCTGGCGGGCGCGCCGCCCTGCCCTTCGAACCAGGCATCAACCGCCCGCTTGGCGTAGCGGCGTTCGTTCACCTTGGGGCTGGGCAGCGGCGCCGGAAAGCCGGCATTTTGCGTGAGCCAATCCACGCGGCTGCGCAGCCAGCGATCAGAACGGCCATTCTGGCCGAGGCGGTGCGCGATGTAGGACAGGCCGACACCCGCCGCCAAATCGGCGCGCAGCAGCTGCGCACGCGGCGCGGGGAGCATGGCAACATTAGCCATTGGCCGCCCCCTTCACCAGCGAGAGGGCAGCGCCGGCCGCGTGCACGGCGCGGGCCTGGCCCACCAGATTGAGGCCATCGGCCAGCGTGCCGGTGCTCTGTGCGATGGCCGGCAGCATGATATCTTCCGGCCGGTGATCCACGCCGGCCAGCGCCAGATCATCCAGCGCATGGGCGATGGAGCGCATGAGGCCGGCGACTTCGGCCATGCCCATGAACACGGCGCCCGTGATATCCGGCGCATCGCCGCCCTTGCGGCCGGGAATATCCAGCACCAGGCGGAACGGCAGGCCGGGCGACGGCGCGCCGGCATCGAAACTGATCAATGGTTGCAGATGTGGCATGAAGCCCTCCGGGGTTGAAACCGGGGGCGATATTATGCGTTTTGCTTAACCGGTCAAGCCGATAATTAAGCGTTTTGCTTAAAAGGGCTGCAACTCACCAACGATGGCCAGCGCCGGGTGGGTGTTGGCCGCCCATGCTGCCAGCATCACCGGCGCCAAGGCAATCGGCAGGGCCAGCCACCATGGCCAGGCGCGCCGATCCGCCTCGCCAGCAAGCAGGAATGTGGTGGCCAAGCCCTGCGCAATCAGGCCGGCGGCGGCGCACACGGCAAGCAATGCCTCAAGCGGGTGGCGATGGAACAGGCTGGCGCCGAGGAATGGCACAATGCCCAAGCCGACGCACCAGGCAATCGGCACGAACAGATCACGGTTCACGCGGCGTTGCGTTCCTTGGCCGGGCCGCCGCCGCCGGCATCGCTGGCATGGGCAAAGGCGCGCACGGCTTCGCCCACCTGCATCAGCTGCTGGCGCTGTTCGGGCGAGGCATCGCGGAACATGGCCAGCCATGCCCGTTCCTGGGCATTGCGCGGGCCGTGCGGATTGTCCTGCACGGGCAGCAGATCAGCGGGCGTGCAGCCCAGCGCGGCGGCAATCTGTTCCATCCAATACAGATCGAGGCGCGGCTTGCCGCGTTCCAGCCCGCTGATCTGCATGGTGGAGCAGCCGACCAGGCCGGCCAGTTCGCCCTGGCTCATGCCGGCGGCCATGCGCAGTTCGCGGATACGGTTCGGCGCCTCGTCCATGGGGATAAGTTTTACAATTATCGCCGACATCTGTGCAGACAGGCTTTCGTTAAATTGGGCCTTGCGCTCGATTAAATGTATCGCTTAATTATATGGGATGGAACCCCAACCGTTCAAGCTGCGCACCTGGCGCCTGGCCCAAAGCCAGAGCGTGGGCGCGCTTGCCGCACAAATGGGGGTGACGGTGCAAGCCTGGTATGACTGGGAAAAGCGCCGCCGCGTGCCGCACCGCGACCTGATGCCCAAGCTGGTGAAGCTGACCAAGGGCGCAGTGACGGCCAATGATTTCTATGCGCAGCCTGACGACCTGGCTGCCTGACGTGCGCGCGGCCATCCCCCCATTTGGCTGCGCCCCTTCGGCCGATGCGGTGGACCCTTGGCCGCCGGCCGACACACTGGGCGGCGGCGATCCCTCCGAAAGCGCCGCCGCCCCCTTCATCACCCACACGCGCCTGCTGGGCTGTGTGCTGCACCTTGGCCCCCATGGCCCGATGGTGGAAATCCACCAGCGCGCCAGCGCCGAGCCGATCCTGCTGGCCCTGACCCAGGCCGAAGCCGCGCAGCTGGCGCGGCGGCTGAACCTGCTGGCGCAGCTGCACCCCGGCCAATGCCCCGGCGATACCGCCGACGATGCCGAAGGCGCGCGCCTGCCATGAAGGGGCGCCACGATCCGCAATGGCAGGAATTGCTGGTGGCCGCCTTGCAGGTGACGCT
>JALOSK010000303.1 GCA_025458465.1 Sandarakinorhabdus sp.
TGCCGGCGTTGGGCTTGCCGGCCTGCGCAGCGCGGGATGCCGCCGGCTGCATCCTGTCGTGGCAAAGTTTTGCCGAACCGGCCGAGCCCAAGGTGATCCAGGCGATTTACGATGCCGGCACCGGCTTCACCGGCAAGCCGCGGCGCGGCACGCCGATGCTGTGCAGCAACCCCCTGACGGGCGGCGTGGGCACCAGCGCTCCGGCCAGTGCCAATCCCGGCAGCCTGGTGCCATCGGCCAGCCTGGAACAGGGAAGGCTGGTCAGCCCGGGCGTGCCGGCGCGCTGCGACACGCGCGGCCTGCTGCTGATCGGGGAGGCGCCCAGCGGTTATCCGGCCTATGTGATGCCGGGCAACAATTTCCACGTGTTCGATTATCCGCTGTTCTGGCAGGCGGTGCGCGAAGATGCGGCGGCGCGGGCGGCGGCATGGCGGAAATAGGGGTGGAGATAGGCGCACAGCGCCCGCTGGTCACCGGCGCCGCGCCGGAATTTGCCGCCGCGTTGCCCGCTGGTGGCCGGCTGGGCGGGCTGGACGTGGGCACGAAAACCATCGGCCTTGCCACCTGCGACGCCGGCTGGACCTTCGCCAGCCCGGCCCACACCATCGCCCGCGCGAAATTCACTTTCGATCTGGCCGCGTTGCGCGATTGGGTGGGCAAGGAACGGCTGGCTGGCCTGGTGATCGGCCTGCCGCTGAACATGGACGGCAGCGACAGTTCACGCACCCAGTCCGTTCGCGCCTTTGCCCGCAATGTCGCGCCGCTGGGCCTGCCGGTGCTTTTGTGGGACGAACGCTGGTCCACCGCCGCCGTGGAGCGCGCGATGATTGCCGAGGATCTGTCCCGCGCGCGGCGTGCGGAACGGGTGGACAGGCTGGCGGCCAGCTATATCCTGCAGGGCGCGATCGATGCCCTGTCCCGCCCAACGCTTTCTTGATGGAGAGCCGTGAATGAGCTGCCTGTCACCCGCTGCCCGCGCCGTTCTGTTCGAACATGCCACCGAACGGCCCTTTTCCTCGCCGCTGAACGATGAAAAGCGCGCCGGCGATTTCCACTGCGCCGGCTGTGGCGCGCTGCTGTATCGGTCCACCACCAAGTACGACAGCGGCTCGGGCTGGCCCAGCTTCTGGGACGCGGTGGAAGGCGCCGTGGGCACCAAAACCGATACCAGCCACGGCATGGTGCGCACCGAGGTGCATTGCGCCGGCTGTGGCGGCCACCTGGGCCATGTGTTCCCGGATGGCCCGCGGCCAACGGGCCTCAGGCACTGCATCAACGGCCTCGCCCTCGATTTCGTGCCGGACGAAGCCTGATGAAGCGCGCTCTTTGGGCCGCATGGTGATCCAGCTCGCCCCCGAATTTGCGCCGGCGCACGTCGCCGCCATCAAGACGCTGGTGAAGGCGGGCCGCTTCGATGATGGCCGCATCGTGCGCGTGCAGGACAATTATGTCGTGCAGTGGGTGGCGCGCCCCGATCCCGGCAAGGCGCCGTTGAGCCAGCCGCCCGATGTGCGCGAACAGCGCAAGCGCCCCAATCCGCTGCCGCCCGAATATGAACGCAGTGCCGATGGCCTTGCCTTCACGCCGTCGCCCTTCAAGGACAGCTATGCCGAAGCCGGCTTCGTTGCCGGCTGGCAGGCGGCGCGCGACAGCAAGGCCGGCCCAGATGGGGGCAGCGTCTGGCTGGCCCATTGCTATGGCACGGTGGGCGTGGGCCGCGACATGCCGCCTGACACCGGCGACGGTGCCGAGCTGTACACGGTGATCGGCCACGGCCCGCGCCATCTTGATCGCAACATCGCCAACGTCGGCCGGGTGCTGGCCGGCATCGAGCCGCACGCCGCCCTGCCGCGCGGGACCGAGGCGCTGGGCTTCTACAAGGACGAGGGCCAGCGCACCAAGGTCACCCGCGTGCGGTTGGCCAGCCAGATCCCCGGCTTCCCGCGCTGGCAGATGATGGACACCGCCAGCCCCAGCTTTGCCGGCGTGGTGAACGCGCGGGCGAACCGCACCGGCTTTTTCGTGCGGCAGGCCGGCGCGGCCGATCTGTGCACGCTGAAGGTGCCAACCCGGGAAGTGCCGCGCGAGGTGAAATGACCCCTGTCATCAAGCTGCTGCGTGCTGCGGAATGGGCGCAATTCCAGGCCGATGGGGTGTTCGCGGGGTCACCGGACGATCTGCGCGATGGTTTCATCCATCTTTCGACGCCCGAACAGGCGCCGGGCACCGCCGCCAAATGGTTTGCCGGCGAGGCCGGGGTGATGGCGCTGACCTTCGATGCCGATGCGCTGGCCGCCGATCTGAAGTGGGAGCCTTCGCGCGGTGGGAAATTGTTCCCGCACCTGTATCGTTCACTGCGGACCGAAGAAATTGTTTCGGCTGTGGTGTATCAATGAAGTCTGAAATCGCGAATTTTTGACTTGCGAGCAGCCATGTATTTTTGCATCCGTTGATCTCGTCGCGCGAAATCAGAGGTTGTGGTCAGTGCGGATCGCGAAATATTGCAATTCTGAATTGCCCTCCCGTGAAACTGCTGCAAATCGTTGCGCAACACGGGCCTTGCTGACGGGCGCCATGCTGGTGCTGGCAGGCTGCGGTGGTGGCGGGTCATCCTCTCCGGCACCTTCACCAACGCCGTCTCCCGCGCCTGCTCCAACGCCGACGCCGACGCCTACGCCGACCCCAACGCCAACGCCGGCCGTAACAATCGATTATTTCCAGACATTTGGTCCGGAAATCGATGCGCCTGCCCAGCCGAGCGGTGCGCTGCTGCGGGCAAGCGACGGCAATTTGTATGGCATCACGCAGAACGGCGGACGCAATATCTGTGACGGCGGCAATCGCTGCGGCACGGTGTTCCGGGTGACGCCGTCCGGCGCGTTCAGCATCATTCATGAATTTGGTGCGACGGCCGCGCAGGGCTTCCAGCCGTCCGGGCCGTTGATCGAGGCGCCGGATGGCGCCCTGCTGGGCGTGGCGGCAGCGGGCGGAACCTTCGGTGGCGGCGTGATCTTTCGGCTGACCAAGGACGGCCAGTATCAGGTGCTGAAGCATTTCGGTGCTGATCCTGCCGATGGCCGGCAACCCATTGGCCGATTGGCGCGCGCGGCAGACGGCAGCTATTACGGGGTCACCGTGCTGGGCGGGGCCAATCGCTGTTCGTTCGTGCTGGCCGACGGCAACAATTGCGGTGCCCTGTTTCGCCTGAGCGCCAATTTCGGCACCACCGATATCGTGCACAGCTTTGGCGGCGCTGCAACCGCGCCGGTGAAACCGCGCGGTGTCGTGTTCAACCCGGCCGATGGCAACGTGTACGGCACCACGGAAATTGGCGGCGCTGTCACCTGCCAGGCGCCAACGGGCTTCACCGCGGGGGAAGGCTGCGGCACGGTGTTTCGCTTTGTGCCGGGCGGCACGGTCAGCGTTATTCATGATTTCGGCGGGGCAAATGGCCTGGCACCGCAGGGCCCGCCGGTGATCGGTCCGGACGGCGCGCTCTATGGCACCACGGTGGCCGGTGGCGCAGCGGGGTGCGGCTCAAACGCCGGGTGCGGCGTGGTCTATCGCATCACCACGGCGGGCCAGTTCAGCCTGCTGCATCGCTTTGGCCTGATCGATGCAAGGGACGGCCATGGCCCGGGCGGCTATCCGATCTTTGGCAGCGATGGCCTGCTTTACGGCGTCACCCGTTTTGGCGGCGACAATGGCAATGTTGCGGTCGGCACGGCGTGGCGGTTGACGACAGCGGGCGTGAAGACGGTCCTGCAATCATTCGGCCCCTTCGAATCCTCGGCGTATGAACCGGTGGACGGCATGGCCGAAGTGCAGCCGGGGGTTTTCGTCGGCGCGATCCGCAACAATGCGGGCATCACCACCACCACTCGCACCAACGGCCGGCTGTTCCGCCTGGGCGTGCGCTGAACTATCCCCGCTGCGCCGCCTTGGCGCGCTGGAAGCCGTCGCGCGCCTGGGCCCGCTCCCAAAAGCCGCGCAGGTGCGGCCCAACCTCGCCCAGATGGCCCAGATTGCCGGCCAGCAGCAGCGCATAGGCCACCGCGATGTCGGCCACGGTGAAATCATCGCCCATCAACCACGCCCGGCCGTCGGACAGATGCTGTTCCGCCCAGATGGTGCGGGCGATGAACCAGCGGCGATAATCGC
>JALOSK010000304.1 GCA_025458465.1 Sandarakinorhabdus sp.
CGGATGCGGCCTTCCAGCACGTCGGCGATGCTGCGCTTCAGCCGGGCCAGTTGCTGCTGTTCGGCGAACGGCCGGCCCAAGGGATCAAGCACGACGAAATTGTCGATCGCCATGCCATCGCGCGTGGTGTGGATGCGCGCATCGAAGATGTTGGCGCCGGCCAACGAAATCGCGCCGGCGATGCGGTAGAACAAGCCGGGGTGATCGGTCGCATAGATGGTCACCAGCGTGGTGCCGCGATTGGGATCGGGCGTGCAGCCGATCGCCAGCACCTGTTCCTGCCCGTCCGCTTCGGCCACCAGCGCGGCGTTGGCGGCCAGCACGTCGGGCGCTTCGGCGATCCAGTAACTGTCGGGCAGGCGTTTGGCATAGCCGCCAAAACGCTTGTCGGGCCAGCCCAGCGCAGCCTTCAGCCCGGCCTGCTTGGCCGCGATGCGTTCGGTGCGGCCCTTCTGCTTGTGGCCCAGCCGCAGCACCTCTTCGGCGCTTTCGTACAGTTCGCGCAGCAGCTGCGCCTTCCAGCCGTTCCACACGCCCGGCCCCACGGCGCGGATGTCCACCACGGTCAGGATCAGCAGCAGGCGCAGCCGTTCCGGGCTGGCCACGGCCTCGGAAAAATCGAGGATGGTCTTGAAATCGGCAAGGTCGCGCTTGAAGGCGGTGCGGCTCATCAGCAGGTGATATTCCACCAGCCAGGCCACGGTTTCGGTCTCTTCGCTGGAAAGCCCCAGCCGCGGGCACAGGCGCCGCGCGATATCGGCGCCCAGCAGGCTGTGATCGCCGCCGCGCCCCTTGGCGATATCGTGCAGCAGCACCGCCACGTGCAGCACGCGCCGGTTCACCAGCTGGTGGATGATGGCAGACGACAGGCTGTGATCGGCCTTCAGCTCCCCGCGTTCGATCTTGGCCAGCAGGCCGATGGCGCGGATGGTGTGCTCGTCCACCGTGTAATGGTGGTACATGTCATACTGCATCTGCGCCACGACCCGGCCGAAATCCGGCACGAAACGGCCAAAGACGCCGGCCTCGTTCATCCACCGCAGCACGGCTTCCGGATCGCGCGGCGACGTGAGGACAGACAGGAACAGCGCGTTGGCCGTCTTGTCCCGCCGCACCCGCTCGTCGATCAGCTGGGCATCGCGGGCGGCGGCGCGCATGGCCAGCGGGTGGATGGCCAGCCCCTCGCTGTCGGCCAGGGCGAACATTTCCAGCAGGCGCACCGGATCGGCCTTGAAGAATTCATCGGATGGCACGCCAATCTGCCCGCGCTTCAGCGTGAAGCCCTTCAGCCGCGCCGGCCGCCGCGTCAGGCTGGGCAGCCAGGCCGGGCGTGCGGTTGATTCATCCAGATGGGCAAGGAACAACCCGGTGAGATCGCCCACCGATTTCACCATCAGGAAATAATGGCGCATGAAGCGCTCCACCGCGCTCATGCTGTCGCGGTTGGCATAACGCAGGCGGGCGGCCAGCTCGCGCTGCACGTCGAAGGTCAGCCGTTCCTCGGCGCGACCCGTCACGTGGTGCAGCATGATGCGCACCGCCCACAGAAAGCTTTCGGCGCGGCGGAACTGCCGCAGCTCAGCCGCCGTCAGCAGGCCCTTGTCCACCAGATCGGCAATCGAATCGACCTGGTGCAGATATTTGCCGATCCAGAACAGCGCGTGCAGATCGCGCAGGCCGCCCTTGCCTTCCTTCAGATTGGGTTCGACCACATAACGGCTGTCCCCCATGCGCTGGTGGCGGGCCTCGCGCTCGGCCAGTTTCTCGGCCACGAAGGCGCGTGCGGTGCCGGCCACCACCTCCTTGCGGAAGCGCGCCGTCGCCTCTTCGTACAAGGGCTGATCCCCCCACACGAAGCGCGATTCCAGGAAGGCCGTGCGCACCGTCATGTCGGCGCGGCCGATTCGCACCACATCATCCAGGCTGCGGGTGGCGTGGCCGATCTTCAGCCCCAGATCCCAGAACAGATAGAGCAGCGTTTCGATCACCTGCTCGCCCCACGGCGTCTGCTTCCACGGCGTGACGAACACGATGTCCACATCCGAAAACGGCGCCATCTGGCCGCGCCCGTAACCGCCCACCGCGACGAGCGCGAGCCGTTCCGATTGGGTGGGATTGGCCAGCGGATAGAGGCTGGTCACCACCACGTCGGCGGCCAGCCGCAGCAATTGATCGGTGAGGAAGCTTTGCGCCGCCGCCAGTTCCAGCCCGCGCCCCGGGTGCGCTTCCAGCCGCTGTGCCAGTTCGGCACGCCCGGCCAGCAGGGCGGCCCGCAGCGTTTCGGCGAGCAGCTGCCGCCGATCCTCGAAGCGTTCGCGGGTCGCCAGTCCCTCGGCCAGCTGGTCAGCCAGCGCCCGGCGATCGATGATCGCGCGGCGGTTGGGAATGGCATCGGGCCGGTTCATGTGGCCGCAGGATAGGCGCTGGCAGGGCGGCTGGCCATATCAGCCCCACAGGCCCGGTTCGGGCGGAAACACGTCGCTGCCGTCAAAGCGCAGGCCGTGCGGGCGATCCTCCACCAGCAAGGGCCCATCCAGATCGGCAAATTCGCCCTGCATCGCGACGTAGAAGGCCGGCGCGATGGCCAGCGATGTGCACAGCATGCAGCCCGTCATCACGCCCAGCCCGCGCGTGGCGGCAGCATGGCGCAGCGCCAGCGCCTCGGTCAGCCCGCCGGCCTTGTCCAGCTTGATGTTGATGTGGCTGTAACGGCCGATGATGGCATCCAGGCTCGTCCGCGTCTGGCAGCTTTCATCGGCGGCCAGCGGCACGGCGGCGCGCAGGCCCTCCAGTTCGGCATCGCGCCCGGCCGGCACCGGCTGTTCCACCAGTTCGACGCCCAAGGGTGCCAGCAGGCGCAAGGTGCGTTCGATGTCGGTGCCGCCCCAGGCTTCGTTGGCGTCCGCTCACGGCGGGATCGCCCAGGCTGATGGTGTAGGCCGTCAGCATCGGTTGCGGCTGCGGCAGGCCCAGCCGCTGCCAGACACGCACGCCCGTCTGTTTGGCCTCCAGATCC
>JALOSK010000046.1 GCA_025458465.1 Sandarakinorhabdus sp.
TTGCGGAACACGCCCAGCATGCGGCTGGTGGTCATCACCACGCCCGGCGTCATCACGCCGCGCGCCGACATGCAGGCATGTGTGGCCTCGATCACCACGGCAACGCCGCGCGGTTCCAGATGGTGCTGGATGCAATCCGCCACCTCGGCCGTCAGGCGTTCCTGTACCTGCAGGCGGCGGGCATAGCCGTGCAGCACGCGCGCCAGCTTGGAAATGCCCACCACGCGGTTCTGCGGCAGATAGGCGATGTGGCCCTTGCCGATGATCGGCGCCATGTGGTGTTCGCAATGGGACTGGAACGGAATGTCCTTCAGGATCACGATCTCGTCATATCCGCCCACTTCGGCGAAGGTGCGCGACAGGTGATCGCCCGGATCCTCGGCATAACCGCGCGTGTACTCGCGCCACGCCTTGGCAACGCGCTTGGGGGTATCCAGCAGGCCCTCGCGGGTGGGATCATCACCGGTCCAGCGGATCAGCGTGCGCACCGCGTCTTCCGCTTCGGACTGCGGGATGGTGTCGAAGGCCACCGGGTTCAACGGCACCAGCGGGCCATCGTCATCGTCGATGGACGGGTTGCGATTGTCGGTCATTGGGGAAACTCCAGCTCGAGGACTGTGCCTGTAAGGACGCCAGCCTGGCCCGCTGCGGCCTGTTTGAAGAACATGCGAAACGCAAGCGGCGCCTAAGCCCTTGCCGCCACATGCAATAGCAGGCCGGTTGTCGCAGCCGCGACAACCGTGCTCGTTTCCAGGACCAACCGTTCCGTTCTGCCGCCCGTCCGCTCTGGTTGCGTGCAGCCCGCAGCGCGGCGTCCCGGCGCGTCAGCCTGCTGCGCGGGCGCGGCTGGCGCGCTTGCGCTCGTGCGGGTCAAGATGGATCTTGCGCAGGCGGATGTGGTTGGGCGTCACCTCCACCAGTTCGTCCTCGTCGATATAGGCGATGGCCTGTTCCAGCGTCAGCTTCTTGGGCGGCGACAGCTGGATGGCATCATCCTTGCCGCTGGCGCGGAAGTTGGTGAGCTGCTTGGACTTCAGCGGGTTGACCTCCAGGTCTTCCTCGCGGGCGTTCTCGCCAATGATCATGCCCTGATACACGGCCTCGCCCGGCGCGATCATCAGCGTGCCGCGCGGCTGCAGATAGCCCAGCGCATAGGCCACGGCCTCGCCATTGTCGGTGGAGATCAGCACACCGTTGAGGCGGCCGGAGATCGGGCCCTTGTAGGGGCCGTATTTCTCGAACAGCCGGTTCATGATCCCGGTGCCGCGCGTGTCCGACAGGAATTCGCCGTGATAGCCGATCAGGCCGCGCGACGGGGCCGAGAAGGTGAGCCGGGTCTTGCCGCCGCCGCTGGGGCGCATGTCGGTCATCTCCGCCTTGCGCATCGCCATCTTCTCGACAACGGTGCCCGAAAACTGCTCGTCCACGTCGATGACGACGGTTTCATAGGGCTCGGTGCGGTTGCCGGCCTCGTCCTTGGCGAAGATCACGCGTGGCCGGCTGATCGACAGCTCGAACCCTTCGCGGCGCATCGTCTCGATCAGCACGCCCAGCTGCAGTTCGCCGCGCCCGGCCACTTCGAACGCGTCCTTCGACGGCAGTTCGGTGATGCGGATGGCGACATTGCCTTCCGCTTCACGCGCCAGCCGGTCCGCGATCATGCGGCTCGTCACCTTGCTGCCGTCCTTGCCGGCATAGGGGCTGTCGTTGACACTGAAGGTCATCGACAGGGTCGGCGGATCGATCGGCTGTGCGGCCAGCGCTTCCGTCACCGATTGTTCGGCGATGGTGTCGGCCACGGTGGCCTTGGTCATGCCGGCCAGCGCGATGATGTCCCCGGCGACGGCTTCTTCCACCGGCACGCGCTCCAGCCCGCGGAAGGCAAAGATCTTCGAGGCGCGGCCGATTTCGGCCACCGTGTTGTCCGGATTGAGGGCGTGGATCGGGCTGTTGACCTTCAGCGTGCCCGACATCACCCGGCCGGTGAGGATGCGGCCCAGGAAATTGTCACGGTCCAGCAGCGAGACCAGCATGCGGAACGGCGCGTCCGGATCGCCGCTGGGCGCCGGCACATGGCCAACGATCTTCTCGAACAGCGGGATCAGATCGCCCGAACGCACATCATCGGTCGGGCCGGCATAGCCGCCGCGGCCCGAGGCATAGAGCACCGGGAAATCCAGCTGGTCGTCGTTGGCATCCAGGGTCACGAACAGATCGAACACCTCGTCCAGCACTTCGGAGGCGCGCGCGTCAGGCCGGTCGATCTTGTTGACGACGACAATCGGCCGCAGGCCCAGCGCCAGCGCCTTGCCGCACACGAACTTGGTTTGCGGCATCGGGCCTTCGGCGGCGTCGACCAGCAGGATGACGCCATCGACCATCGACAGGATGCGCTCCACCTCGCCGCCGAAATCGGCGTGGCCGGGGGTATCGACGATGTTGATGCGGTGCCCGTTCCATTCGATGCTGGTGCACTTGGCGAGGATGGTGATCCCGCGTTCCTTTTCCAGATCGTTGGAATCCATGGCCCTTTCGGCCACCCGCTGGTTGTCGCGGAAGGTGCCGGACTGGCGGAAGAGCTGATCGACAAGCGTGGTCTTGCCATGGTCGACGTGCGCGATGATCGCGATGTTGCGGGTGGACATGCTGGGGGTTCCGAACGGATGGAGGCGGGATGGCAGCCCATGCAGACTGCCGGACGCGAGCGCCCATAGCCGTTCTGCCCCCCATCCGGCAAGCCGCACGGCGCGCCCCGTCATTGACTTCGCCGCCCAAGCTGGGCCAAGTCGCTGGCAAAGGGAAAAAGGTCGCCCGATGGACGATGCACATCCAGACGAGCCTGCCGGCGCTGGCGATGCCCCCAGCGTTGGCGCCCTGCTGGCCGATGCACGCGCTGCCAGGGGCCGCGATCTGGAACAGATCGCCCGCGAAACCCGGGTGCCGCTGCGCCACCTGATGGCCATCGAGGCGGACGATCATGCCGCGCTGCCGGCGCTGCCTTACGCGCTGGGCTTCGTGAAGGCCTTTGCCCGTGCCGTCGGGCTGGAACCCGAAGCGGTGGGTGCCCGTTTCCGCGCCGAAACCCGGCTTGCCCCGCATGTGCCGACCCCGTCCACCCTGGAACCGGTGGACGAAGCCCGGCTGCCGTCGCGCGGGCTGGCCTGGGGCGCCTTCGGGATGCTGGTTGTGGTGCTGGCCGGTCTTGGCCTCTATGGCGCTGGTGTTTTCGATCCGGCCCCGCAGCCTGCCAGCGTGGCCATCGCCAGCCCGGAACCGGCACCGGCCGCAGCGGCGCCGGCCGAAGGGGCGACCGCCGTCGCCCCTGTGGCCCCGCCGGTTGGCGATGCCGGGCCGGCGCCTGCCGCCACCCCCGCCGCCCCGCCGCCTGCGCCCGCGCCCGCTGCCATCCCGGCCAGCGGAACCGTCACGCTCACGGCCCGGCAGGATGTGTGGCTGCGCATCTATGATCGCACCAGCGGCCGCCGCGCCTTCATGGGCGTGCTGTCCACCGGGCAGAGCTGGACAGTGCCGGCGGGCCAGACGTTGGTGATGCGCACTGGCCGGGCTGGGGTGATCGATGTGCGGGTGGGCGGCGTGCTGCTGCCACCGCTGGGCGACACCAACCAGACCATGGACGGTGTTGTGCTGACCGCGCCGGCACTGGCCGAACGTTTTGCCGGCGTTGCCCTGCCGCCACCGCGCCCGGCCCCGTCAGCGCCGGCAGCAGCGGTTCAGGTGCCGGTCAGGCCGGCTGCGGCACAAGCCCCGTCCCGCTGATTGTATCCACGGATCGGAGCCTGTCGTGACCCGCCTGTTGCCGTTTTCGCTTGTCCCCCTGCTGCTGCTCTCGGTGGCCGCGTCAGGCCAGACCTTGGCGCAGACCGTTGATGTCGGCCGGCTGGACAAGCGGGTGGGCAAGCTGGAATCGGAAATGCGCGCCGTGCAGCGCAAGGTGTTTCCCGGCGGCGACGCGCGCTTCTTCGAACCGGAAATTTCCACCCAGCCCGCCGCCGCCCCGCCGCCGGTCAGCGCGCCGGCCACCACGCCGCTCACCGATCTCACCGCGCGCGTTGGCGCACTTGAAGGTCAGCTGCGCACGATGACCGGGCAGGTGGAGGCGATGGAATATCGCCTGCGCCAGCTGGAAGATGCCCAGCGCCGCATGAAGGGCGATGTGGAATTCCGCCTGAATGCGCTGGAAAATCCCGGCGGCGTGCCGGCTGCGACCGCGGCAACGCCCCCCGCACCCGGCGCCGCAACGCCGCCGCTGGCGCCGCAACCGGCGTCTGCCGCACCTGCGGCGAAGCCGGCGGGTTCGGCGCCCGCCAAGGCCCCAACCGCCAACGAGGCGTGGACCGCCGCGTTCGCCAAGGTGACCGCGCGGGACTGGCCGGGCGCCGAAGTCGCGATGACCGGCTTCATCGCCGATTGGCCGAAATCGGTGCGCGTGCCGCAAGCGCAATACTGGCTGGGCCGCAGCTTTGCCCAGCGTGGCCAGCACGCGCAGGCCGCAAAGGCCTTCCTGGAAGTCTATCAGACGGCGCCGCGATCAACGCCGGCCCCCGATGCCCTGATTGGCCTCGCCAATTCGCTCAACGCCCTGACGAAGCCCAAGGATGCCTGCCAGGTGCTGGGCGAGTTGCAGAGCGTCTATGGCGCCAAGCTGACCAGCACGCAGAAGGCCGATGCCGATCGCCAGCGTGTCCGCGCCAAATGTGACGCCTGATCTCGCCGCATTGCCCGATCTTGCCGAGCTGACGGCGGCGGCGCTTGGACGCCCGCTTCGAGCCGATGAACGGCTTGCGGTCGCAACGTCGGGCGGGCCTGACAGTCTGGCGTTGCTGACGCTGGCGGTGGCAGCGTTCCCGGGGCGGGTGACGGCATTGACGGTCGATCATGGCCTGCGCGCCGGTTCGGCGGCCGAAGCGGCCAGCGTTGCCGCCCAGTGCGCGGCACGCAGCATCGCCCATGTGACGCTGGTGCGCGACGGGCCAGCACTCAGCGCCAATATCCAGGCCCAGGCCCGCGCCGCCCGCTATCGGCTGATGGCAGATTGGTGCGCGGTTCATGGCGTCGGCCTGTTACTCACCGCCCATCACGCCGATGATCAGGCCGAAACCCTGCTGATGCGCCTGAACCGTGGCAGCGGCAGCGCTGGGCTGGCCGGCATTCGCAGCGCGCGGCCGCTGCGGCCGGGTCTGGTGCTGGTGCGGCCCCTGCTGGGCCAGCGCAAGGCGCGGCTGGCGGCCATCGCTGCCGCGGCCGGCTGGGCAGTGGTGGCGGATCCTGCCAATCACGATCCGCGCCATGATCGCACCGCCATGCGGGCTCTGCTGGCGGCAGCGCCCGGCCTTGATGCACATGCGCTCGCGGTATCGGCCGGCCATCTTGCCGCCGAAGCCGAAGCGCTTGACTGGGCGGCGGCGCGGGCGTGGGATGGCCGGGTGACAACTGCCGGCACCGCGCTGCTGATCGATGCGCAGGCCTTGCCGGCCGCGCTGGTACAGCGGCTGCTGGCGCGGGCCGTGACCCAGCTTTCCGGGCAGGCGGCGCGGGGCGGTGACATCGCGCGGCTTGCCGCCCGACTCGGGGTGGGCAAGGCCGGCACCGTGGCCGGCGTGATGGCCCGTCCGGGGGCGATATGGCGTCTCAGCCTGGCGCCGCCGCCCACTGCGACGCGGCAAAGCGGCAACAAATCGTCCTGAATCGACCGGAAAATCCGCCCGAATGCGAGGCAAAGGCGCGCATGTGCCGCTGCCGGCGATTGCAACCGCGCCAATCCGGCCTATCTTGCAGCATGTGAAGGTGCTTGTGGCGCCTTGCAGATTTCTTGCGTGAACAGGAACAACCGATGTCCGAAGGACCGAACAAGCGCCCGCCCAGCCCCTGGATGAAGAATCTGGGCCTGTGGATGGTGATCCTGCTGGGCCTGGCCGCCGTGGTCAGCCTCATGCAGGGCGGCAGCTCGTCGCGCAGCGGCGATGCGGTGGCCTATTCGGATTTCCTCGCCCGGGTCGAGGATGGCGCTGTCCGCTCCGTGGAAATCCGCGGCGACGAGATCATCGGCCGCACCAGCGCCGATGAGCAGTTCCGCACGTTCAACCCTGGCGATACCCAGCTGATCGAACGGCTGCGCAGCAAGGGCGTGCGCTTCGACGCCAAGCCGGAGGAGAGCCGCAGCCTGGTGGCGCAGCTGTTCTTCAACATGCTGCCGTTCGTGCTGATGATCGGCATCTGGATCTTCGTGATGCGCCAGATGCAGAATGGCGCCGGCCGCGGTGCCATGGGCTTTGGCAAGTCCCGCGCCAAGCTGCTGGTGCAGAAGGAAGGCCGCGTGACGTTCGACGATGTCGCCGGCATCGACGAGGCGCGCGAGGAACTGCAGGAAATCGTTGACTTCCTGAAGGACCCGGGCCGCTTCAGCCGTCTGGGCGGCAAGATTCCGAAGGGTGCGCTGCTGGTCGGCCCGCCCGGCACCGGCAAGACGCTGCTGGCCCGCGCCATCGCGGGTGAAGCCAACGTGCCCTTCTTCTCCATTTCCGGTTCTGATTTCGTCGAGATGTTCGTCGGCGTTGGCGCCAGCCGCGTGCGCGACATGTTCGAGCAGGGCAAGAAATCCGCGCCCTGCATCATCTTCATCGATGAAATCGACGCTGTCGGCCGCAGCCGTGGCGCCGGCCTGGGCGGCGGCAATGACGAGCGCGAGCAGACGCTGAACCAGCTGCTGGTCGAGATGGATGGCTTCGACGCCAACGAAGGCATCATCATCATCGCCGCCACCAACCGGCCCGACGTGCTGGATCCGGCGCTGCTGCGCCCCGGCCGTTTCGATCGTCAGGTGGTGGTGGGCCGCCCCGACATCGACGGGCGTGAAAAGATTCTGGGCGTGCACATGAAGAAGGTGCCGCTGGCGCCCGACGTGAATGCACGCACCATCGCGCGCGGCACGCCGGGCTTTGCCGGTGCCGATCTCGCCAACCTGGTCAACGAAGCGGCGCTGCTGGCCGCCCGGCGCGGCAAGCGGCTGGTCTCCATGCGCGAGTTCGAGGACGCCAAGGACAAGGTGCTGATGGGCACCGAGCGCAAGACGATGGCGATGACCGAAGACGAGAAGAAGATGACCGCCTATCACGAGGCCGGCCACGCGCTCGTTTCGCTGCACGAGCCGGCGTCCGATCCGATCCACAAGGCCACCATCATCCCGCGTGGCCGCGCGCTGGGCATGGTGATGCGCCTGCCGGAGCGTGACCAGTACAGCTATCACCGCGACAAGATGTACGCGAACCTGGCCGTGGCCATGGGCGGCCGCGTCGCCGAAGAAGTCATCTTCGGCTATGACAAGGTGAGCTCCGGCGCCTCGTCGGACATCAGCTATGCCACCGATCTGGCGCGCTCGATGGCGACGCAGTGGGGCATGTCGGACAAGCTGGGCCCACTGAAATATACCGAGAACCAGGAAGAGGTGTTCCTGGGCCACAGTGTCACCCGCACGCAGAACGTGTCGGAGGAAACCGCCCAGCTGATCGATCAGGAAGTGCGCGCCATCGTCACCGCTGGCTATGATCGCGCCAAGCAGTTGCTGACCGACCACATCGACCAGCTGCACGCCATCGCTGGCGCGCTGCTGGAATATGAAACCCTCACCGGTGACGAGATCAAGACGGTGATGGACGGTGGCACCATCGATCGCGGCAGCGCCACCACCACGCCTGTCGCGCGCCCGGCGGCGGGGGCCTCGGCCATCCCGAAGGCCGGCCGCCGCGGCACCGGCCTTGGCGAGGCGCCGGCCGGCGCCTGATCGCCCGGCGAATGCGAAAGAGGGCCCGGTGGTGCTGCCACCGGGCCTTTTTCATGCGTCTTCGTCGAGATGCTCACCCGGCTCCCGGCCAAGGGCCGGCTGGGCGAAGGCATAGACGGCAAGGCAGGCCAGCGCGGCGGCCCCCAGCCAATAGGGCAGCGTGCCGCCGATCTGATACAGGCCGATGCCGATCGCCGGCGCGAAGATGAAGCAGCTGCCATTCACCGATGTGACCGCACCTGCGACGCCGCCCTGTTCGGCACGGCCGACGGCAAGGCTGGCGCCGGCGGTGAAGCCGGGCCGGGCCAGGCCATAGCCCAGGCTCATCAAGGCGAAGGCAATCACCATCACGTGAAAGCTGCCGGCCAGCGCGATACCGGCAGTGCCGATACCGGCAATGATCGTGCCCCAGCGCATCAGTGCCGGCGGCGTGAGGCCCAGTTGCGGGATCAGCCCCCATTGCGCGAGCAGGGTGGCAAAGGCGCCAGCCATGAAGATGATGGCGATCTGCTGCTGTGCGGCCATCGCATCGCCGCCCACCGAATCGATCACCAGAAAGCCCAGCGCCTGCCCGGTCGCGGCCTGGATCGATCCGGAAACGAAACCGAAGATCATGAACGGCAGGATGCGGCTGTCCTTCACGCTCAGCTTTTGCGGGCGGCCGGCGGCGGCGGCGCGCACGCTGGCGCCCGTGGTGCTGCCAGCCACGCTGGGTTCGGATGACGGCGCGCCGCTGCCGCTCTGCGCCACCCCGGGATGGTGGGTGGGATCATCATCGGGCAGCACGCGGGCGACTGCGATGGTGACGACGGCGGCGATGGCGGCAAAGGCGAACATCGGCCCGGCCAGCCCGAACGGCGGCAGGATGAACAGCGGCGCCACCGCCGGCCCGATGATGGTGCCAAGCCCGAAGGCCGATGCCAGGCTGGACAGCGCGGCGGTGCGATCCTGTTCGTTGGTGCGGCCTGCCACATAGGCCTGTGCCGCCGGGTTGGAGGCAGAACCGAAGATGCCGAACAGGCTGCGCAGCGTGGCGAACAGCGCGAAGGTGGCGATCGGCACCAGCCAGCCCTGCAACCCGGCATGGATGGCGATGCCGCAGCCGGCCATGGAGACCATGAAGCCCAGCGTGCCAAGCAGCATCAGCCGCCGCCGGCCGCGCATGTCGGACTGGCGCGCCCAATAGGGGGCGCTGAAGGTCCACAGCAGGGCGGAGAAGGAGAAGATGATCGCCACCAGCATATCCGGGATGCGGATCACGCGGGCGATCGCGGGCAGCACCGTTTGCAGGGCGGTGTTGCCCGCCGCCACGGTCAGCAGGGCGGCAAACAGCACCGCGAACTCGCGCCGGGGCAGTGAAGCGGCGGCCAGGCCGGCAAGGGGATTGGGCTTCGGCACCCCAGCTTCATGGGCTGGCTTGCGCCGCTTGCCAACCCGGCAGTTGGCGGGGGTATCGCCTCAGGGCTTGCCGGCCTGCGCCGCGATCCAGCGATCGATCTTCGTTTCCAGAACGGCCATCGGCAGCGCGCCGGTCATCAGCACTTGGCTGTGGAAGCCCTTGATGTCGAACTTCGGCCCCAGCGCCGCTTGCGCCTTGGCGCGCAGGCGGCTGATGGTGAGCTGGCCGATCTTGTAGGAAAGCGCCTGGCCGGGAATGGCGATGTAGCGCTCCACTTCGGCCACCGCATCGGTGCGGCTCATGCTGCTGTTGGCCAGCATGTATTCGATGGCCTGATCACGCCCCCAGCCCTTGGCGTGGATGCCGGTGTCCACCACCAGCCGCAGCGCGCGCAGCATCTCGTCTTCATAGCGGCCCTGCAGCTGATACGGGTCCTTGAAGAAGCCCAGTTCCGGCCCAAGGCTTTCGGCATAGAGCGCCCAGCCTTCGGCAAAGGCGGTGTTGCCGCCAAAGCGCTGGAACGCCGGCAGTTTCTCGTTCTCCTGCGCCAGGCTGATCTGGAAATGATGCCCCGGCGCGGCCTCGTGCAGGTAGAGCGTCTCGACGCCATAGTTGGAGCGCGAGGGCAGATCATAGCTGTTGTAATAGAAGATGCCCGGCCGGCTGCCGTCCGGCGTGCCGCTGTTGTAGCTGCCGGCAGCATCGGTCTTCTCGCGGTGCGGCGGGACGGGGCGGATTTCCAGCGGCGATTTCGGAATCGTGTCGAACAGATTGCCGACCACGACATCGACGCGCTTGCCGACATCGCGATAGGCGTCGCCCATGGCCCGGGCAGAGGCAAACTTGAAGCGCTGATCGGTGCGCAGATGGGTGAAGAAGGCGGCGCGATCCCCCTGGAAGCCCACGCGCGCCTTCACGTCGTCCATCCCCTTCAGGATGCGGGCGACTTCGGAAAGGCCGATGTTGTGAATCTCGTCCGGTGAAAGGCTGGTGGTGGTGTTGCTGGCCACCAGGTAGCGATAGAGTTCCGGCCCGCCCGGCATGGCAGCGAGGCCCACGCTGTCGCGCGCCACCGGCAGATATTCCGTCTTCAAAAAGTCCCGCATGCGCAGCAGCGCCGGGTTCACCCGTTCGCCCACCATTTTCGCATAGGCGCCCCTCAGGCGGGCCTGATCGGCAGCAGAGATGCCCTCCGGAAACGTCTGCACCGGCTTCATCATGATGGAGGCATCAAGGCCGCCCGCGGTCAGGTTGTTCAGTTGTTCGACAACATTGTTCACCACCAGCCTGGGCTGCACCACGCCGGTCTTCATGCCCTGCCGGAAACGCAGGATGGCCAGATCCAGCAGCAGCGCGAATTGGTCGTGCCGCTTCAGCGCGTCCTCATAATCCTTCACCGTCTTGAACGGCGCCGCGCTCTCCCCGGACTGGAGTTCGGCAACGAAATTGTGGAAGCCGAAGAAATGATCGACCGGCCGCGGCGCCGTCGCCGCCAGCAGCGCTGGCTGCAGCGCCGCCAGATCGGTCTCGCGCTGCCATTTGAACGTGTCGTAACTCACCTGCTCGTCCGCCGTCAGCGCACCGCGATCAATGGCGGCCAGTGCCTTCAGCTCATTCTCCGCCGCGCGCTTTTCGGCGGCATAGGCGGCATCGGTGATCA
>JALOSK010000305.1 GCA_025458465.1 Sandarakinorhabdus sp.
GCCATCGGCAAAGCCCAGCAGGCTGCCAATGGCGCCGATGATGCCGCCGCCGCCCAGCGCCCCGCCCAGCAGCTTCAGCAGCCCGCTGGCGATCAGCTCCGCCGCCGCCGCCTTCAGGCTGTTCACCAGCGCATCGCCCAGCGATTGGCCCTGCACGATGGCCTGCGCGAGGCCCTGCGCCAGATTGGCGTTGAAGCGCTCGCTGATTTCCAGCACCTCCGGCGTCACCGCCTTGATGGTGGGCACCTGGCCCGCCAGCGTGGCAATCTCGGCCAGCTGCGCCTTGGCAGCGGCCAGCCCTTCATTGTCGATCAGCGAAGGCGGTTCGGGGAACTCGATCAGCGGCATTTGCGAAAGCACGCTGGGTGCCTTCTCCTGCCGCAGCACATCCTTGACCGTCTCGAAGCCGCCTTGGCGCAGTTCGTTCAGCGTGGGCTCGCGCTTCTTGGTGTCCACGCCGCTTCCCTTGTCCTTTTTGGGCGGAGGCGGTGGCGGTGGCGAACGGCCAAAGGTGCCATTCGGGTTCAGCGGGAACAGCCGCGACAGCGGATCGGTGATGGTGGGATCAGCCACTTCCTGCGCGCGAAGGCGGCGCTGGATGTCGGCGATGTATCGTTCCTGATTCCGGATGGCCTGCGGCGCCACCGGCAAGAAGCCAAACGTGCCCTCTTGCAACCTGCGCAGTTCTGCCTGCGCCTTCATGTTTTCGGTGATCAAGCCGCTGCGCGAATTCAGGTCAGGTATGTCGAAGAAACGGTCCCAACCGCGCCCGGCCCGCTCCAGAATATCCAGCAGGTCACCGGCCCAAACGGTAAGCCTGCTCTTGCTGGTGCTGACAAAGCTGTCGATGCGTTCATTCGCATCGGCCAGCTTCTGGATAAGCTCCCGGTCGATCACGGCGCCGCTATCGCGAAAAGCCTGTTCCTGCTGTTTCAGGGCGCTGCCGCCGTCCTTCAATGCAGCGGCCAGATCAACACCCAGCTTGCGGCCCACCACTTCCACAATCGCGGCCGTGAACTGCGCTTCGGTGGCAAAATTCTTGGCGCCCTCAGCCAACGCATCCAGCAGCTGGTCCGTGGTGGTGATATCGCCGTTGATGATCCGGCTGGTCACGCCCAGCTTGTCGAGCGCAGCGGTTAGCCCGGCGCTGGCCGTGCCGCCCTGCACCGCGCCCAGCGTGTCGTTCAACCGCTTGAGGATCTTGTCAGTGCTTTCCCCGGAGATTTCCAGCGCGCGCAGGCCCTCGCGCAGTGTCTGGTATCGCTCCACCGCCACGCCAGCTTGATCGGCTGCAGTGCCCAGATCATCGGCGAAATCGAGCACCGATTTGGCAAAGCCGGCCACTGCGCCCACCGAAAGCGCCGCGATGAACCCGGCGGCGCTGTCCTTCACCTTGCCAAAGGCCGCATCGAGCCCGCCCATGCCGTCCTGGGTGCGGCGCACGCGCCGGTCCACCTCATCCAGAGGGGCGGCCACGCGCGCCAGCTCACGCCGCGCCAGTTCGGTGCTGGCATCGATGCGCAGCAACAGCTGCTGGACATCAGCGGACATGCTTTATCCCCTTGCTGCCTTCACGCGCGCGCTTCTCGGCGGCCTTGTTGGCCCGCTCCATGGCTTCTTGCGCGGCCTGGAATTCGTGATTGGTGGCGCGCCAGAATTGATCCGGCGTCCAATGCAGGTGGGCGATGGCCGCGCCCAGCAGCGCGCGGAACGGGAAGCCTTCGCCGGGCTTGTCGCCCGGCTCTAGCCGTTTCCCTCGTCTGCCGTCGCGCCGCCCGTGAGCATCTTGGTCAGCAGCGGGAAGATCACTGGCACGATCTGCACGACGCCCGCCGCAAAGATCATCTTGGCCACAGATTCAGCGCGGGCGTTGGCGGCCAGCTGGTTCTTCGTCGCCCGGCCGTGCGCCTTCATGCATTCCGTGATGATCACCGCCGTTTCAGTGAGTGTTAGCGCACCAGCACCCGAACGCAGCCGCTGCGTGATCACAGTCAGCGCCCCGATCTGTTCCTCGATGGCCACCATCGCCTCGAAGGTGGGGCGCAGCACATAGTCTGCGCCCCCCAGCGTCACGGTGATTTCACCGCGGTGCGGATTGGCCGGCGCCCCCGCCGGCTTTGCCTTCGCCGCCATCCGATCAGGCCAGCGTCAGATCGGTGGTGGGCGTGGCGGCCAGCACGAACTGCACCGAACCGGCCAGCGCGGCATTCAGGCCGGGGTTCACGCTGAGGTTGGTGGCCCACATTTCGGCCTGGAAGATCACGTCATCCGGCGCGGAGCCGGTGGCGCCATCCTTGCGCACCTGCACCAGCACGCGGCTCTGCGTCTTGTGCGCGGTTTCCACCACCGTGTAGCCGGCGGCATCGGGCAGATCGGCCACGAAATCCACGCCGATGGTGATCTCGCGCAGGGTGGGCAGCTTGATCGCCACCGTGCCGCTGGTCTTGCTGCTGGCGTCCGCCGTCTGCTGGCTGGTTTCAAAGGTCAGGTTCTGCTGGCCAGCCATCAGCGCAAAGCTGGGCGTGGTGGCCGGCGCGGCCACCCACACCATGTAATCATTGCCGTTCTTCACAGCCATCGGGGCACTCCTTCATGAAAAACCCCGCCGGCGGCGGGGGCGGGGTTGAACACTCGTTTGCGGGTCAGATCAGGCGGGGCTGGCAAACAGCCGGAACCGCATCTCTTCGATCAGCGTGCCTTCATCGATGTCGCGCAGCTCGCCCGCCGAAACAAAGGCGCAGCGGCTGATTGCGGCGCCCGGCTGGGCCGGCAGCACCTGGTTGTGCAGCGCCGCCTTGACCTGCGCGGCCAGGGCAAACAGGCCGGCCTTGGATGTGCCAGGCACGAAAAGCCGCACCGTCACATCATGCTGCTCCGCATTGCTGCTCTTGCCGCCG
>JALOSK010000306.1 GCA_025458465.1 Sandarakinorhabdus sp.
AACCAAGCTCGCGCCTCGCGCCCGGATCGCCTGGTTGTCGAACAATGTTCGACGGCGCGCGCCAATTTCCCCATTTCCAACCAAGCTCGCGCCTCGCGCCCGGATCGCCTGGTTGTCGAACAATGTTCGACGGGGCGCGCCAATTTCCCCATTTCCAACCAAGCTCGCGCCTCGCGCCCGGATCGCCTGGTTGTCGAACAATGTTCGACGGGGCGCGCCAATCTCCCCATTTCCAACCAAGCTCGCGCCCCGCGCCCGGATCGCCTGGTTGTCGAACAATGTTCGACGGGGCGCGCCAATTTCCCCGACATCCACCGTCAAGAGCGCACGGCGCCCCGGGTCGCCAGTCGTCCGAACATGGTTGGAGAGCGCAGGCGTGATGCCTGCACTGTCCATCGATCTCACGGTGGCGCTGGTCAGCGCTTCAGGTCGGGCACTGGCTTCACGGCAAAGGTGGACGGCGTGCGGCGCAGGGCTTCCACCTCGTCGATCTCGATCGGGATGAAGCGGGTGAGCCATTCGTGGCCGGTTTCCGTCACCAGCACATCATCCTCGAAGGCGACCCGGGTGCCATTGACCACGGCGCCCTGTTCGATGGCGATCACCATGCCCGGCTTCAGCGGGCCGACATAATCGCCATGCTCGTGCACCTCCATGCCGATGAAGTGGCCGATGCCATAGGTATAGCTCTTGTCCCAGCCGCCCTTCTTGCGCAGCTCGGTTTCGGCCAATTGCTGCAGCTGCGCCCATGTCACGCCCGGCTTCACGGCGGCGATCACGGCCTTCTGCACGTCCAGCACGCCCTGGTACACAACGCGCTGTTCGGGCGTGAACTTGCCGTCGGCCGGCACGGTGCGCTGGATGTCGGCGGAATAATGGTTCATCGCCGCGCCGGTATCGAAATGCACCAGCGTGCCGGGCAGGATGCGGGCATCGCCCTTGCGGGCCGCCTCTTCCTCGGCGGTTGATTCCCACTTCAGCTGATCGTTCAGGTTGCTGGCCACCGAAACGCCGGTCAGAAAGCCCAGCGTCGCCCCGTGCAGGCGATAATGATAGTCCACTGTCTGCATGACCTGAAGGGTGGTCAGCCCCGGCGCTGCCATCTTCATGCCTTCCATCAGGCCCTGGCCGGTGATGGCGATCGCCCGATCGAGATTGCGGCGCCCGAAATCGTCGATGATCATGCGCATCGGATCGAGCAGGTCGGCAGCGTCGCGCACCACGAGCTCGCTGGTGGCGGCCTTGAGCCGGTCCACGAAGGCAAGGCGCGGGCTGGCCGGCTCGTTCAGATTCTCGAAGCGCGGATAATTGACATAGAGCAGCTTCTCGCCGTCTCCCCAGCCGCGCGAATAGTCCGACGCGACCTCCTTGAAGCGCAGCTGGGTGATGCGCAGGTTGCGATAATCGGTGAGCGCGCTGCTCATGTGTTCCAGGAAGCGGCTGCGCGGAAACACATATTTGACGCCCGACAGACGCGCCGCCTCATACGGGCTCATGTCGGTATAGAGCACTTCCTTGTAGGTGCTGCCGTTGGGATTGATGACCAGGATATGCCCCGGCGGCAGGGATTCGTAGATGCCGGTGAGGAACACGAAATCCTTGTTCTCGGTATCGTCGGTATAGCCTTCATACAGATTGTGCTGCGAACGATCGGCGCTGGTGATGATGGCGATGCCGCCCTTCATGCGGCGGGCAAATTCGGCCCGCCGCGCGATGGCGGCCTCGCGGTGGCCCTCGCGATACTTCACCGTTTCCAGCGAGGCATAGGGCACGCCATGGGCCTGGGCTGGCAGCGTGCCCAACCCGCCCGGCATCAGCAGGGATGCCGCCAGCGCCAGCATCGCCGGCCGGGTCGGCCGCAGGGAAAACAGGTTCAGCATTGCAGTCACTTTCTCACGGCTGGGTGGGCACGAAATTGCCGCTGGGCAGTTGTGGCAGATCACCGGCCGGCCAGGCAACGCCGCCGCCCTGCGCCGCGGCCTTCAGCGCCGGCAGCCGCTGCGACAGCAGCGCGGCCAGATCACGGTACAGCGTCTTCACATCGGCCTGCGCCACCTGCGTCAGCCGGCGCTGGGCCCCATCGGGCGCCGCCGTGTATTCCTGCGTCGTGCTGTACAGACGCAGCGCCAGTTCGGACAGCGGCAGGAAGGTTTCCTGCTGGGCAAGCCCTTCCTCCTTGCCGTTCAGCACGACATCCAGACGCTCGGCTTCCTTCAGCGCGGCTTCGGCCTGGCCAATCAGCGAACGGCTGGCCTTGCCGTCCTTCAGGGCCTTCAGCAGCGCCGTCGTCTGCGTCACGCTGGCCTTCACGGCCTTGTTGGCGTGATAGGTGGCCGCCACCAGATCCGCCTGCTGCGCCAGCGTCGATTCCAGAAGCGCACTGTCGGCAGCGGAAATGCTGATGTCGGGATCGAGGCGCACATCAAGCGTGCGGGTGTGCACCTTGTCCCCCACCGTCAGCTTGACCTGATAGCTGCCCGGCGCCACGAAGCGGCCGGCCGGCTTGCGCCAGCTGCTGGTGGCATCGGTTGGCGGCGTTTCGAAGCGCAGATCCCAGATGGCGCGCCGGGCGCCGCGCTGCCCCGCTGGCTGCGTCAACCGCCGCACCAGCGTGCCGCGCGCATCCAGCACTTCGATGGTGACCGGCTGGCCCGCCGCCTGTGTCCCGATCCAGTAATCGATGATGGCGCCGCGCGGCGGATTCCTGGTGGTGAAAAAGCTGTGGCCGGTGTTCTTGCGGCCGCGGCCGATGTCTCGGATCTGCGTCGCGCGGCGCGGCGGCGCCAGATAGCTGTGGCTGGCCACGACCTCCGGCGTCAGCGCTTCCACCAGGTTCAGTTGGTCGAGCACCCAGAATCCGCGCCCGTGGGTGCCGATGACCAGATCATTCTCCCG
>JALOSK010000307.1 GCA_025458465.1 Sandarakinorhabdus sp.
ATTGCCGGCTTCCATCTGCCAGTATCGCGACAGGTGGCGGCGCAGCGCCACCGGATCGCGGCCGGCAAAGGCGGGTGGCGTTGAATTCATGCCTGCAACCTATCGCAGCCTGGCATGGCTGGCCATGCTGGCGAGCCGCCGCAGGCTGGTGTATCGCCAGCAGCACAGGGAGGCGCATCCATGGCTGTCTGGCTGCCGATCATGATTTACGGGACCACCGTGGCCATGGGCCTGGTGCTGGGCTGGTACTTTCTGAGCAGCAAGCGCCCCCCAAGGGCCGTGCAGGCCATCCACCTGCTCACCGGCTTTGGCGGGCTTGAGGTGGTGATGCTGGTGACCCGCATCAGCCGGGGCAACGAGGCATTGTCCGACAATGCCACCATCGCGCTGGTGCTGCTGGGCTTTGCCGTGGTTTCAGGGCTCTTTGCGGGCATCATGGCCAAACCGCGCCCCGATGTGATCGGGCCGGCGCTGGCCGCCCACGCCTTCGTGGGTGGCAGCGCCTTCCTGGTGCTGGCCAACTGGACGATGAACGCGCTGCCGTGAATCCCCTGCCTCAAGAACCGATCTTCTTCATCAGCCGGCATTCGCCGCCGGTGGGCAGCGGCCCGGCGCGCAGCAGCGTGATGGCATAAGGCGCCATGCCGCCATTGTCGTGGCCCACGTCGGGCACCAGCGCACAGCTCCAGCCAAAGCGCACATTGGCCTGTTGCGCGGCGTCCTGCGCGGCGGCGAAGAAGGCCTTGCCGCGCGCCAGCCGGTGCGGGCCCTGCGCCATCGCTTCGGGCTGTCGCGGCAGGCTGGGATAATCGGGATCATTGTCGGCCGTGCCCTGCATCAGCAGCATCGGCGCGCCCAGCGCCCTGGCAGGTTGCCACAGGCCGGCCGGCAGATCCGAAACGCCGAATGGCCAGCGGTTGGCACCGATGGGCCAGGTGTAGCTGCCCGAATTGGCCGAGATTGCGCGGGACATCTTCGCCCCCACGCCCAGCAAGACGAAGCGATGCACGAACTGGGCCCCGGCCGAATGTCCGAACAGCACATAGGATGTGGCCGCCAGCCGTTCGCGCGCCACGACGCGATCGAAGATCATGTCGATGGCGGCATAGCTCCATTTCTCGCGCGGGCGCAGACGGCCCTTGGCATCAAATATATCGCCGAAATTATAGGCCCGGTTGCCGGGAAAATCCTGCCGGGTGAATTCCGGCACGATGATGATGAGGCCTTCCTTCGTGGCCATGTCCACCCATTCCGCGACATAGCGATCGGCATCGCGGCCGACGCCGTGCATCACGAACATCACCGGCGCATCGGCTTTCGCCGTGGCAGGCTTGAGCAGCCACACGGGAATGGGCGCGCCACCCCAATCATCCACCACGAAGCGCGTCACCCCCGCCGCAGCCAGCGCTGGCGGCACGCTGGCGATGCCGGTGTCGGGCACGCGATCAGCCGTTTTCCGGGCGGCGAATGCCTTCAGCAGGGCGGCCACGCTGGCGGGCTCTGCCGCGGCGGCAGGCGCTGCGGCCAGCAGCGCGGCGGCGAGCAGGGAAGCGGCAAGGTGCATCATCGGTCTCCGGTTCACTTGTTGGCCTGGGCCATCAGCGCGGTTGCAGCGGCCGTGGCCAGGCGCTGCGTTCGGTCGGCCGGGCTGTCGTCGCCCACTTCCCAGGTGAGCGCGCCCACACCGAAACGGTCGCGCGCCCAGCTTTTCAGCACGCCGTTGCCGGGGTTGTGGGCGCGATCGATGCGGATATCCGCCCCAGCCAGATCGGCCGTGATGGCCTGGAGCATGGCCTCCCCCAGATCGGTATCGGCTGGCTTGGGCGGCGCATAGACGACATCGCGGAAGGTGGAATGGAAATCGATCACCGCCAATATGGGCCCACGCGCCGCTTCGGCATCAATGGCGCCAGCCAGTGCGCGGGTTTCGGGCTGGGTGAACGGGCCCCAGTCGCGATTGAGGTCAACCCCGCCCAGATTGTGCCGCCAATGGCCCATCACGAAGCCATCGGGATTGACCAGCGGCACGATCATCAGGGCATGACGGGCACGGAACGCGCGGGCGGCGCGGCTGTTGCCCAGCAACATGTCGGTGAAGGTGGCAAAGGCCTGCGGGCCGGTGGTTTCGGGCGGATGCTGGCGGGTGAGGATCACCACCGTGCCGCGCGGATTGGCCGGGCGGTGATGATAGACCGCGATGGGCCGGCGCGCACGGCTGTGGCCAGCGTCAACCCGGGTCAACTGCCCGGCCCGCACCCGCGCCTCGAACGGGGCGAGCACGCGTTCCACGGTTTCCGGCGGCTGGGCAATCACCAACTGGGCCGGCGCCGGCGGCAGGCGCAGCGTGGCGGCGCTGCGATCGGCGGCAATGTTCACCCGGTCTGCGGCCAACAGCGCCGGCACGCCGCCGGGCACCGCCTGCCACGGCGTGTAACGGTGCTTGCCGCCATCATAGTGCAGCGTCACCGGGGTTTCGTCTGGCCGCTCGCTGGCCACGACGAATCCATACCAGGGGCTGGGATTGATCGGGCGGCTTTCGGGCGCGACCGTCACGTGCACATGGCCATCGGCATCGATCCGGCACCCGGCCAGCGCCGCCCGTTCGAAACCGGCGTGGACGCGCCGGCCGGCGCCTTCACAGGCCGGCGTGGTGGCCTGCGCGGCGCGGAACCAGCCCGGCGGAAGGGCGGCTGTGGTGGCCGGCAGCGGCCCCATGGCAGCCGGAGCGGCGCATCCCGCCAGCCACAAGGCGGGCAGGATGGCCGCTGGCTGCCAGAGGCGCGCCGCCTGTCGCATCAGAAGTTGCCGCGCAACTGCACGTAGAATTCGCGGCCCTTGATCTGGTGGAAATCGGGCCGGTAGCCCAGCGATTCATCCACCAGCGGCGGGGC
>JALOSK010000308.1 GCA_025458465.1 Sandarakinorhabdus sp.
CGCCGCCCCGCAGGCGGTGCAAAGCGCTGAAAGCAATTCGCCGTGCATGTGCAGCAGGCGCCTCGATCCGGCCCGGTCGTGCAGATCATCGACATTCTGGGTCACCAGCAGCAACTCACCCGGCCACGCCGCATCCAGCCGCGCCAGGGCATGATGGGCGGCGTTGGGCTGCACCTGGCCCAGAAACGCCCGCCGCTCGTCATAGAAACGCTGCACCAGCCAGGGGTTGCGGCGGAAGGCTTGCGGCGTCGCCACATCCTCGACGCGGTGGCCTTCCCACAGGCCATCGGCGGCGCGGAACGTGGGCACACCGGATTCGGCCGATATCCCGGCGCCGGTGAGGATGACGATGTTGGGCGGTGTTGGCATGGCCTACCAGCAGAAGCGCGCATCGGCCTGCCAGATTGGCCTGCCGGTCACCGGGGCGGGCCTTGAAGCGCGTGTTCAGCACGGGCGCATAAGGGTTGGCGGTCACCCAGGCCAGCGCCCGCCGTTCTGCCTCATCCTGTTTTTCCAGATTGCAGAAGGCATAGCCGTTGATGGCTGGCCCGACCAGTTCGACAAAGGCGCGCGTGGCGGTGTTGGCCTCGGCCAGGCGACCATCATCCAGCACGCTCACCAGGGTGAGAAAGCGATAGCGGGCGACATAGAACCAGAACACCGCCTCGTCGCGCTGGCCCACATCATAGAGTCGGCTGGCCAGCACCATCAGCGTGTTGGGCGCCACCTCCGTCGGTTTGGCCGCCACCATGTCGCGCACCTTCAGCACGTCGGCCGCGGCATTGGAAGCGAGCAGCCTGTCCAGCGCGCGGTCAACCGACACCTGAACGCCGCCCTGGCCATCATTGTTGTAATAAGGGGTCACGTAAACGGCGATCTGCCGGATCGGCGCCGCCGGCTTGACGCTTTGGGCGATTGCAGGCCCGGCCATCAAGGCCGCCGCCATGATCAGTGCCGAACGTGTGCGGGCCATGGGTGCTCCGTGCTGGTTTCAAGGTGCAAGTTTCAGGGCGCAGGCTTTCATCGCCGCGCCCGCGGCGTCAAGTGCGGCCCGCTGTTGCGCGCGCGCGGCGCATCGCCCACATAAGGTTCATGACGAAGAAATTGATCAAGGTGGGCGTGCTGGGCGCCGGCGGCCGCATGGGGCAGGCGATCATCGCCCAGATAGCCGATTGGCCGGGCTTGCTGCTGGCCGGCGCCGTGGAACGGGCCGGCCATGCCAGTTGCGGCCGGCCGGCGGGGCCGGGGCATTCCGAAACACTCACGGTCTGCTCCAATGTTGGCGCCATTGCCCGCAACTGCGACGTGCTGATCGATTTTTCCGCACCCCACGCGCTTACCGCCAGCCTGGAGGCGGCGCAGGAAGGCCGCTGTGCGCTGGTGATCGGCACCACCGGGCTGGAAGCCCAGCATCATGCCGCCATCGATACCGCCGCGCGCGACATTGCCGTGCTGCAGGCCGCCAATACCAGCCTTGGTGTCACCCTGCTGGCCCGACTTGTGGAGCAGGCCGCCCGCGCTCTCGGCCCGGATTGGGACATCGAGATTGCCGAGCTGCACCACCGGCTGAAGGTGGACGCGCCATCGGGCACCGCGCTCGCGCTGGGCGAGGCGGCGGCGGCCGGGCGCGGCATCGATCTGGCCAGCCACAGCGATCGCGGTCGGGACGGCATTACCGGCGCGCGCGTGGAAGGGCAGATCGGCTTTGCGTCCCTGCGCGGCGGCAGTGCGGCAGGTGATCACATGGTGCTGCTGGCCAGCGAGGGTGAACGGATCGAGCTGTGGCACCGTGCCGAAAACCGCACCATCTTCGCGCGCGGTGCGCTGAAGGCGGCGCAGTGGCTCGCCGGCAAACCCGCCGGCCGTTATGCCATGGCCGACGTGCTGGGCATCTGATTGCGATAGCGGGCGAGTGCCTCGCGGATCACCGCGCCCACTTCGCGCCGCTCCGGGGCCGAAAGGAAGCTCCCCACCTGCAGGCGCTGGCCGCGCGCGGCCAGGAACAGGCGGGCATCGCCCAGCGGCGTTTCCTCGATCATCACGCGGGTGTACCAGGGCTCAAGCTGCTCCACCTGCGCTTCGCCCCACGGGCTGACGCGGGTGAGGGTGAGGGCATCGCCGGCCAGCACCAGCCGTTCATGGCCGCCGCCCGAACGATAATTGCTGCGCAGCGCCCAGCCCAGCAGCGCCACATCGGCCACCATGAACGGGATCACCGGCCACAGACCCAGCACCAGGAAGCGGATGCTGCCCAACAGGAACAGCCCGCCCACCACCAGCACAAGCAGGCGGGCATGATCGCGCGACAGGGAGCGATTCGGCGTCAGGGTAAGATCAAGCAGCACGGGCCTGTTCCTTACGCCGCAGCCCCTTTACCGGCCAAGCGCTTTGCGGGAAGGGCGACACCATGACCAAACTCTACCGCCGCCTGATGACCCCGGCCGAGATTGACGGCTTCTTCCGCATCCTCGCCGCCCAGCGCCCGGAGCCTGAAACCGAACTGGCCTATGGCAATGGTTATCAGCTGCTGGTCGCGGTGGTGCTGTCTGCCCAGGCGACGGACGTGGGGGTGAACAAGGCCACCAAGCGCCTGTTCGAACAGGTCCACACGCCGCAGCAGATGCTGGATCTGGGGGAAGAGGGGCTGAAAAGCCACATCCGCACCATCGGCCTGTTCAATGCCAAGGCAAAGAATGTCATCGCCCTGTCGCAGCGGCTGGTGGATGAATTCGGCGGTGAGGTGCCGCGCGATCGCACCGTGCTGGAAACCCTGCCCGGTGTGGGCCGCAAGACGGCGAACGTGGTTGTGAACGTGCTGTTCGGGGAGGAAACCTGCGCCGTTGACACGCATGTGTTCCGCCTCGCCAACCGCACGGGGCTGGCGCCGGGCAAGACGCCGCTGGCGGTGGAAAACGGCATCATGAAACGGGTGAAACCGCCGTGGCGCCGCCACGCGCATCACTGGCTGATCCTGCACGGTCGCTATGTCTGCACGGCGCGCAGCCCGAAATGCGGGGATTGTGCAGTGGCGCATCTGTGCCAGTTCAAGGCCAGGGCCTGATGGGTTCAGCGGCGGTTCAAGGCAGGCAC
>JALOSK010000309.1 GCA_025458465.1 Sandarakinorhabdus sp.
GCCACCCTGTCTGCCACCTTGCGCACACTGGCCATGTCGTGCGTGATGGTCAGCGCGGTGATGTTCAGATCGGAAACCAGCGTGCGGATCAGGCGGTTGATCACATCGGCGGTGATCGGATCAAGCCCGGCGGTGGGTTCATCGAAAAAGATGATCGGCGGGCGCGCGGCGATGGCGCGGGCCAGTGCGACCCGCTTCTGCATGCCGCCCGACAGTTCGGATGGCTTGAGATCCGCCACCTCCGCGCCCAGCCCGACGCGGGCGAGATTGTCGATGGCGGCGGCCTTGCGATCGGCGGCACTGCCGCCCAGCGCGAACGACACGTTGCGCCACACGGTGAGCGAATCGAACAGCGCGCCGCCCTGGAACAGCATCCCGAAGCGCGCCCGGTGGGCATCGAGCGCCGCGCCCTTCAGGCCTGCCACATCCCCGCCATCCACCTTGATGGTGCCGGCATCGATCGGGATCAGGCCCAGGATGCATTTCAGCGTCACCGATTTGCCGGTGCCGGACCCGCCGATGATGACCAGGCTTTCACCCGGCATCACATCAAGATCGATGCCGTCCAGCACCTGCCGGTGGCCAAAGCGCTTCGTCACGCCGGTGAGTTCGAGGCGCGGCCTGCTCATGATCCGAACACGATCACGGTGATGATCAGGTTGGCGAGCAGGATGAGGATGAAGCTGGACACCACCGCATTGGTGGTCGCCCGCCCCACCCCGGCCGCGCCGCCGCCGCTGTGATAGCCGTGATAACAGCCCATCAGCGCAATGATGAAGCCGAACACCGCCGCCTTCACCAGACTGGAGATGACGTCATCCGCCTCCAGAAAGCGTTCGGTGGTGGCCAGATATTGCGCACTGTTGAAGCCCAGCCGCTGCGTGGCCAGCAGCCAGCCGCCGGCGACGCCCAGCGCGTTCGACACCAGCACCAGGAACGGCATCACCAGCACCGCAGCCAGAACGCGCGGCGCCACCAGCCAGCGGAACGGATCGGTGCGCAGCGTCACCAGCGCGTCAATCTGTTCGGTCACCCGCATCGTGCCCAGTTCGGCGGCCATGGCGCTGGCCACACGCCCGGCCACCATCAGCCCGCCCAGCACCGGCCCCAGTTCGCGCACCACGCCGATCACCGTCACGGCCGGCACGGTGGAGGCGGCGTTGAAGCGGCTGCCGCCAATGAAGATCTGCTGCGCCAATGCCGAACCGGTGAACAGCGCGGTGAGGCCCACCACCGGCAGCGACAGCCAGCCGATCACCCACATCTGCTGCAGCACCTGCCCCGGATACCAGGGCGGCTGCACCAGCCGCGCCAGCGCCCGCCCGGCAAAGCGCGCCAGCTTGCCGATGGCGGCCAGGCCGGCCAGCACGGCGGCGCCGATGGCGATGAACGGCGTCACTGCCACAGCCGTTCGAAGCGCTGGCCCAGTGCCACCAGCAGTTCATAGCTGGTGCGGCCCGATGCCTGCGCCATCGCTTCCGGATCGAACGGAATCTCCAGCCAGTCGCCTTCCGCAACGCCGGCCGCTTCGGTGACGTCGAAGGCGGCAAGGTCCATGGAAATGCGCCCGGCCGCCGGGCAGCGCACGCCATCGGCCAGCGCCCATCCGGCATTGGACAGCCCGCGCGCATAGCCATCGGCATAGCCCAGTGCCACCGTGGCGATGCGGCTGGGCCGGGCCGCCACGAACGTGGCGCCATAGCCAACCGAAGCGCCCACCGGCACATCGCGCACCTGCAACACGCGCGCCACCATCCGCGCCACGGTGTGCGCCGGGCGGCCATCAGGCAGCAGGCCGCCGCCATAAAGTCCGATGCCGGGGCGGATCAGATCAAAATGAAAGGCCGCGCCAAGGGCGGCGCCGGCCGAATTGGCCAACGCATAACGGTGGGCGGGAACGCGGGCGGCCACATCGGCAAAGCAGACGCGCTGCGCTGCGTTCATGGGGTGGGTGGCATCTTCGGTGCAGGCCAGATGGCTGTGCAGCACGGCCACATCCATGCCCGCCAGCACATCGGCAGCGGTTTCGGGCGCCAGGCCCAGCCGGTTCATGCCGGTATCGACCATGGCCTCACATGGGCGGCCGGTCTGCCGCCACAACGCCACCTGCGCCGCGCTGATCAGCACCGGGACGGCCGGCAGGGCCAGTGCGGCTTCCATCTCGTCCGGGGTGACGCCGTGCAGAACCGAAAGCGTGACGCCGGCCGGCAACGGCAACAGCGGCGGCACTTCCTGCCAGTGCGCGACATAGAAGGTCTGGCACCCCGCCGCCGCCAGCCGCAGCAGCACGTCGCGCGCGCCAAGGCCATAGCCATCGGCCTTGATCGCAGCGCCAGCCTCGGCCGCGCCGCAGGTGGCGAACGCCTGCCAGTTGGCGACGAGCGCGGCGCCATCCAGCATCAGCCGGGCCTGGGGTGGGGGAGACAGCACCGTTTGGGGATAACCAGCTTGTTCATGGCCACGCAAGCCATTGCGGTGTAAAGCGTGCGGCATGAACAGGATCCTCATCGCCGCCACCGCTGCCTTCGCCGCGCTCGCCCTGCCGGCGATCGCCCAGCCGCAGCCGCGCCCCGATACGGAATTCTGCGCCAAGATGCGCAAGCAGGATCCGGGCGGCATCTGCACGCCCAAGGGCGAATATGTGACGCCGGAAAAGGTTTACAAACCCGATGGCACGGTGATCAATCGCAGCACCGGGCGCTGAACCAGCGGCGCGGCAGCGCCGATCAATCGAACAGCGAGCTGACCGAACTTTCCTCGGCGGTGCGGCGCATGGCTTCGGCCAGCAACGGCGCGATGGTGATGCGGCGGATCTTCTGCGCCGCCTTCACCGCAGCGGTGGCGGCAATCGAATCGGAAACCACCAGCTCGGCAAGCGCCGAGCCATCGCCGGCTTCCAGCAGGGCGGCGCCGGCATTGCACAGCGTGCCAGCCGAATCGACGATATCGTCCACCAGGATGCAGCGGCGGCCGGCAACATCGCCGATGATGTTCATCACTTCGGATTCGCCCGGCCGTTCACGGCGCTTGTCGACGATGGCCAGCGGCGCGTTGCCCAGCCGCTTGGCCAGCGCGCGGGCGCGCACCACGCCGCCCACGTCGGGCGAGACGACCATCAGATCATCGGTGCCCATCCGCGCCGTGATGTCGGCCGCCATGACCGGGGCGGCGAACAGATTGTCGGTCGGGATATCGAAGAAGCCCTGGATCTGGCCGGCGTGCAGATCAAGGCACAGCACGCGATCGGCGCCGGCGGTGGTGATCAGATTGGCCACCAGCTTGGCCGAAATCGGCGTGCGCGAGCCTGATTTGCGATCCTGCCGGGCGTAACCGAAATAGGGCACCACCGCCGTGATGCGCCGCGCAGATGCACGCTTGAGCGCATCGATGCAGATCAGCAGTTCCATCAGATTGTCGTTGGCGGGCGCGGCCGTGGGCTGCACCACGAACACGTCTTCGCCGCGCACATTCTCATGGATTTCGACGAAGATCTCCTCGTCGGCAAAGCGACGGACGGAGGCCTGGGTAAGCGGGATTTCCAGATAGGCGCCGATCGCCTGCGCCAGATCGGGATTGCCATTGCCGGCCAGGATCTTCATGTCGCGCCCCTTCCGCTTTGCGGGTTTGGCCGGGCCATAGCGGCCCTGTCACAGCGGCGCAACCTTGGCGGCCACCAACGCCGCCACCAGCGGCACATCGGCCGGCGGCATCGGCAGCGCCGCCATGTCCTGCGGACGCTCCCAACGCAGCGCCTGGCCATCGCGGCCATGCGGCTCACCCTGCCAGCTGCGGCACCAGTACAGCAGCATCACGAGGTGAAAATCGGGATAGGCAAAGCTGGCGAAGGTGAAGGG
>JALOSK010000310.1 GCA_025458465.1 Sandarakinorhabdus sp.
CCGCCTGTTCCGCGTGCCCCCACCCGGCGGCGAATGGTTCCCCGCCATTGCCGCCCGGCTGCAGGATTGGCTGGCGCAGCTCGATCCCAACCGGCCCGTCTTGGCCATCAGCCACGGCATCACCGCCCGCGTGCTGCGCGGCATCCTGGTGGGCGGACAGGATTGGCACGGCGTCCCCGTCGCCGCCGACGCCCCGCAAGGCACGGTGTTCCATATCAGTGACGGCGCCGAAACGATGCTGCACGTGGGCAGCGGCGTGCAGGGCGTGCGGGCGGCTTGAGAGGTTGGGGAGTTGGATACCTTTGGCGACCTGCAATCAGTCTTCCACATATAGCGCCGGGCTAATCCCAAACACCACGATAGGACAACCGCCACCAGAGCCGCCCTTCAAGCGCGGCAGCAGCTTGCTCATGTGAGTTGTAGAGGCACCGTAACTGCTGCCTTTTCCAAGGCCATTAAAGATCGTTTGCAGTTCGGAGCAACGCGTGATGATGACCCCGACATCAATCACCTGCAAGTCAAACAAAAGGCGGAAATTATTCAGGTCTCGGTCAAAGAAGGGATCCTTGTTGTTCCATTCAACCTCGACAGCTACTCGCCCCTTAAAGCAATCGACGCTGTGCGTGGGCGACGCCGTCGACGTGCCGTCGACTACGATAGCTGTCGCAAATTGCCGCTCGACCCAGCCGGCATTCTTAAGCGGCCGTTCCAACCTATCGACGATAGTCGATCGGTTGCCGCCAGCTGCTGTAACTTCACTCCGCAGCAGTCTAAAGCTCATAAGAGCGTGTTGAAGTTCAACCCATTCCTGGGGGCATGCTGTTGACAACACGCCCAATGCATTCCGCCATTCTTGAACTTCGTAAAGTGCAGCGATTTCTGCAGGAACCAAATGAATTGTCGACACGTCACTCAGCCGCCTCTAGCGACGTACCGGAGTTATAGGCGTAAGTATTCCAGTCAGGTCGATAATCATCATCGGCTTGATTGCCCCACACCGTCCAGCCCTTGCGCTTGCCTCGACTGAAAAGCTCCAATCTAGGCCCCCAACTGCACTCCTCGATGATCTTGTATTGCTCATCGGGTTTGCGGCTGTGCTCGCGCTTCATCGATTGGATCATGTTGACCTGTCGGCGACCGGGATCCAGCGTTCGGGCATTTTTACCGCGCACACCAAAAAGCAGCAGTTCAGTGACATTTCGGAAATAGAAGCCGACGCCGCGCCCATCGGAACCACCATCCTTACGGACTTTGTGCCATACGATGTTGGAGATATAGCGAAACCCCCACGCATCCATCACACGTAGGCCTTCGGGCAACAAGGCGTTTGGGACCCAGAGGTAAAGATGAGCTGGGTCCGATGAGATATCAGCGACCGGCAACTCACAAATCTCGTCAAGTGTCATTGTACCATAGCGGTTCAGGCGCTTGTGTTCCGGCGCAACTTTACCGGTGCGATTTTGAAACTGCCACGGCGGATCAGCGAGGATCGTTCCGAACCGCTGACCATGCGCAAGCTTGAGCAGGTCGGCTGCAGCTTCGCTGGACGGCTTACCGGAAGAGAACATAACGAGATCTTTCTGGCGTGGTTAACGAAGGGCGTCAAGCGGCATTGATAGTGGAACCACGAGAGATGTTTCTCCGCTCGGCTCTTTCCCTAGCATTCATGCTGATGGCGCTGCCCTTAGGCAAGCAGATACCGCACCGCTGCCCGCCGGAGGCTTCTTTCTGCCTTCTCCCCTTCACACACACAGCCTAAAAGCCCCGCAGCCACCAACCACGAAAGCCCGCCCCCCATGTCTGCTGATCTGTCTGCTGATCCGGTCGTCATCGCCAGCTATGCCCGCACGCCGATGGGCGGTTTCCAGGGCGCGCTGTCCACTGTGACGGCCACGGAACTGGGCGCTGCCGCTGTGAGGGCGGCGGTGGCGCGGTCGGGGGCGAAGGCGGAGCAGATCGAGCAGATCATCATGGGCTGTGTGCTCCCGGCCGGCCTGGGGCAGGCGCCGGCGCGTCAGGCGGCATTGGGCGCCGGGTTGCCGCTGCATGTGGAAGCGACCACGGTCAATAAGATGTGTGGCAGCGGCATGCAGGCCACCATCATGGCGCATGATGCGCTGCTGGCCGGCACGGCGCGGGTGATTGTGGCGGGCGGGATGGAGAGCATGACCAATGCGCCCTATCTGCTCACCAAGCATCGCGGCGGCGCGCGGATCGGCCATGATGCCGTGAAGGATTCGATGTATCTGGATGGGCTGGAGGATGCCTATGATCCCGGCCGGCTGATGGGTAGCTTCGCGGAAGAAAGCGCGCGCGATTACCAGTTCACGCGGGCGGCGCAGGATGATTTCGCCCTGGCCAGCCTGGCGCGGGCGCAGAAGGCCATCGCCGATGGCGCCTTCGCGGCCGAGATCGTGCCGGTGACCATCAGCGGCCGCGGCGGCGACGTGGTGGTGGACACCGACGAACAGCCCGGCAAGGCCCGGCCGGACAAGATCCCCACGCTGAAGCCCGCCTTTGCCAGGGATGGCACGATCACGGCCGCCAATGCCTCCTCGATCAGCGATGGTGCGGCGGCGCTGGTGCTCACCCGCGCCAGCGTGGCGGCGGCTGAGGGCATGGCCGTGCAGGCGCGCATCGTGGCGCACGCCGCCCATGCGCACGAGCCGGCGCGCTTCACCACGGCGCCGGTGCCGGCGATCGGCAAGGTGCTGGCCAGGGCCGGCTGGAGCGTGGCCGATGTGGATCTGTTTGAAGTGAATGAGGCGTTTGCGGCGGTGGCCATGATCGCCATGCATGATCTGAAGATCCCGCACGAGAAGCTCAACATCCACGGCGGCGCCTGCGCGCTGGGTCACCCGATCGGCGCTTCGGGCGCG
>JALOSK010000311.1 GCA_025458465.1 Sandarakinorhabdus sp.
CGGAAATCCTCGATGGGGCTGGTGTCGGCCACTGCCCTACTTCTTCGCCTTCACCGCCACGCTTTCCGGCAATTCCTCGCCGAACACGCGCTGATAATATTCGGCCACGATGCTGCGTTCGGCCTCGTCACACTTGTTCAGGAACGACAGGCGGAACGCAAAGCCGACATGGTTGAAGATCACTGCATTCTGCGCCCAGGTGATCACCGTGCGCGGGCTCATCACCGTGGAGATGTCGCCGCCGATGAAGCCGGCGCGCGTCATGTCCGCCACCTTCACCATGTTGGACACGATCTTGCGGCCGGCATCAGTGTCATATTCCTTCACCTTGGCCGCCACGATGGCGCTTTCGGTGTGGTGCGGCAGATAGTTCAGCGTGGTGACGATGCTCCAGCGGTCCATCTGGCCCTGGTTGATCTGCTGCGTGCCGTGATAAAGCCCGCTGGTGTCGCCCAGGCCCACGGTGTTGGCAGTGGCGAACAGGCGGAAGAAGGGATTGGGGCGGATCACCCGGTTCTGATCGAGCAGCGTCAGCTTGCCTTCCACTTCCAGCACGCGCTGGATCACGAACATCACGTCGGGCCGGCCGGCATCATATTCGTCGAACACCAGCGCGCACGGGTTCTGCAGCGCCCACGGCAGCAGGCCTTCGCGGAATTCGGTCACCTGCTGGCCGTTCCGCAGCACGATGGCATCCTTGCCGATCAGATCGATGCGGCTGATGTGGCTATCCAGGTTGATGCGGATGCACGGCCACTTCAGCCGCGCCGCCACCTGTTCGATGTGCGATGACTTGCCGGTGCCGTGATAGCCCTGAATCATCACGCGCCGGTTGAAGGCAAAGCCGGCCAGGATGGCCAGCGTGGTATCCGGATCGAACACGTAGGATGGATCAACATCGGGCACGCGATCATCGGCCACCGAAAAGGCCGGCACGGCCATGTCGATATCGACGCCGAACATCTCGCGCGCGTCCACCGTGGTATCGGGCGCCGCCATGGCAACAGGCGGGGTGGTGTCGTGGTTCTCGCTCACGTGCTGTTCGACTCCATCTTGTATCCGGCAGCGGACTTCAGGTGCGTAAAGGCGTTGACCACAGCCTGCAACTTTCCTTCGTGGCTGCGATCCCCCCCATTGCTGTCAGGGTGATACCGGCGCACCAACCCGCGATAGGCGCGGCGCACATCGGCGGCGGTGGCATTGCGGTCCAGCCCCAGTGCGCCCAGCGCCTGCGCATCGCCCTTTCCGGCCCAGCGCTCGGTGCGCGACGGGCCGCGCGATGCAGCTGCCCCGCGCGTTGCCCCGGCAAACAATTCGTGCGGGTCGCCCAGGCTGAAGGCGGGCTTGCCGCGCACCGTGTCCTTCACCCAGCCGGCCAGCGGCGATTGCGCCTCGCTCACCTCGTCAGGGGTCATGCCATCAAAGAAATTATACTGCGCGTTGAAGGCGCGGACATGATCGAGGCACAGGAATTGCCAGCCGCCCACATCGCCGGGCACGCGGTTGGATCGGGGCGCGCGGAATTCGCCGGCCTCGGCACAGCCAGCCCACGCGCACGGCTGCGGCTGCGCCTGTTCGACGCGGCCATGCCAGCGGCTGTGGCGGGAAGTGTGCGGGCCCGAAATCGTCTGTCGTCCTTTGCTGCTGCCGGTCTATAAGGCGAAGCGAAGGAGTTTATATGGGCAAGGTTGCCGCAGAAATCGAAAATCGCCTGAACGCCGCGCTGGCGCCAGCCGCGCTGGAGGTGATCGACGACAGCCATCACCACCGCGGCCACGCCGGCCATCGCGGCGATGATGGCGAATCGCACTTCACCGTGAAGATCAGCAGCGCCGCCTTTGCCGGGCAGAGCCGCATCGGTCGCCAGCGCGCGGTCTATGCCGCGCTGGGCGATCTGGTGCGGGAAGACCGGATCCATGCCCTGCGCATCATCGCGAGCCTGCCGGGCGAAGCCTGATGCGCGCGCTGATCGCCGCCTGCCTGCTGGCGCTGGGCCATCCGGCGCTGGCCGCCACCGAAGCCGCCGGCAGCCTTGACGGCATCAGCATCATCGATCGGCTGGACGTGGCAGACGTGGCCCCCGCCAGCCTCAGCCGCTTCTGGTTCCGGGCCGGCGCCTCGCCGGTGGGGCAGCCCTGGCTGGTGCCGGTGGTGGTGGTGAAGGGCGCGCAGCCCGGCCCGCGCCTGTTGCTCACCGCCGGCATCCACGGCGATGAACTCAATGGCATCGCCGTGCTGCACCGGCTGGCTGCCACCATCGATCCGGCGCAGCTTGCCGGCACCATCACCATGGTGCCCGGGCTCAATCCGCCCGGCCTGATGCAATCCAGCCGGCAATGGACGCCGGACTGGTCACGCGCTGCGCCCAACCTCAACCGCGAGATGCCGGGCCAAGAAGGCGGCAGCGCCATCAGCGATTTTGCCGGCCGGCTGTGGAACCGCCTGTTGCGCCCCAATGCCGATACCGCGGTGGATCTGCACACCCAGTCGCGCGGCACGGCCTACATGATGTACGTGTTCGCCTCCACGCCGCGCACCCGGCGCATGGCCGAACTGGTCGGGCCAGACATCATCAAGATGGACAAGGGCGACAGGGGCACGGTGGAAAACACCCTGACCGACGATGGCGTGCCGGCCATCACCCTGGAACTGGGCCGCCCGGAAATCTTCGACGACGTGATGATCGCGCGCGCCGAAGCCGGCCTCACCAACCTGATGCGCGATCTGAAGATGCTGCCGGGCCGGGCCACGCCGCCGCCGGCCCGGCTGTTCGTTTCCAACGACACGATGGCCGCGCGCGCCACCCACGCCGGCTGGGCCCGCCTGCTGCTGCCGATCGGCGCACCGGTGACCAAGGATCAGCCCATTGCCGAAAT
>JALOSK010000312.1 GCA_025458465.1 Sandarakinorhabdus sp.
CTGTTCGAGGACACGGGCGTGAGCGCGGTGGACGTGCAGAACCGCATGGCCGATTTCGGCATCGACGCCTTCTGGCTCTCCCACGAGCCGTGGATCGTGCCGGAACCGTTCACGCCCGAAGCCGGCGAGATGTGGTCACGCGAGGACATCGATTACTGGATCGACGTGCTCGCCCACGTGATCGAGGAGGCCTATCGCGATCCCGATCTGGTGCGCAGCGCGCCCCACAACCAGGTGGTCGCCAAGTTGTCGGATCGCGACATCAACGATCCGGCCAACTGGGCAACAACCTGGGCCGCGTGGCAGCGAAAGACCGGTTAGCGGCCCAATTCCGCCGCCACCTCGTCGGCAGCTTCGCGGAAGGCGGTGACCGCCGCGTCGATCTCGGCCGTGCTGACGACAAACGGCGGCGAGAAGGCCACCGTGTCTGCCGATGGCAGCGCCCGGCCGATCACGCCGCGCCGCAGTGCGCCCTTGACGATGCGCGCTGCCACCTTGAGCGCCGGATCGAAGGCGACCGGTCCGCTGTCCTCGATGCGGTCCACGAATTCCACCGCGCCGATCAGCGCCTGGCCGCGCACTTCGCCCACCAGGCTGTGGCCGTCGAACGCGGCGTGCAGCTGTTTCTGCAGATGCGCGCCCACCTCGGCCGCGCGCGCCACCAGGCCTTCGCCCTCGATGATGTCCAGATTGGCCAGCGCAGCGGCCGCGCCGACCGGGTGACTGGAATAGGTATAGCCGTGGCCGAAGGCGCCGAACTTGTCGCCGCCGGCCACCACCGCCTCCCACACGCGTTCGGACACGATGCACGCCGAAAGCGGGAAATAGGCCGATGTCAGGCCCTTGGCCACGGTGATCAGATCGGGCTGGATGCCGAACACGGTCGATCCGAACATCTGCCCCAGCCGGCCGAAGCCACAGATGACTTCATCGGCGATCAGCAGGATGTCGTGCCGGCGCAGCACGGCCTGCATGGCCTCGTAATAGCCGGCGGGCGGCGCAATCACGCCGCCGGCGCCCATCAGCGGCTCCATGATCATCGCCGCGATCGTATCGGCGCCTTCGGCCGCGATCAGCGCTTCCAGATCGGCGACCAGCCTGGCCGTGAACTCGGCATCCGAAAGGCCGTGGCCTTCCCACAGCCGGCGCGGTGACGTGGTGTGGCGGATCATCGGCAGCGGCAGATCGAACCCCGCATGCAGGCCGGCAAGCCCGGTCATGCCGGCGGTCATCACGGTGACGCCGTGATAGCCGCGCTGACGCGCGATGATCTTGCGGCGACCGGTGCGGCCAAGGGCGTTGTGATAATACCAGGCGATCTTCACCTGGGTGTCGTTGGCATCCGATCCGCTGTTACCATAGAAGACCTTGGACATGCCGGGCGGCGCCAGTTCGATCAGCCGCTGCGACAGCATCGCCGGCGTGTCGCTCGTCATGCCCGTGAAGGCGTGGCAATAGCTCAATTTCTCGGCCTGCTCCGCCATCGCCTGGGCGATCTCGCGCCGGCCATAGCCGACGTTCACGCACCACAGGCCGCCCATGATGTCGATATATTCGCGCCCGGCCGTATCGGTGAGCCGGGCGCCCGCGCCGTGGCTGACAACGAAGGCCGGGCCGTCACGCTGGTGATCGGCGAGTGCGGTGAAGGGGTGGAAGACATAGCGGCGGTCAAGCTCGGCAATGTCGTCGGGGGCGTTGCGGATGCTCATGGGCCAAATGTGTTGCGCATTGTTGCCGGCTTGGCAAGAAGTGTTCGCATGGCGTGCGTTTGTGCGCTAGCGTGCGTAGCAACAGCAACGCAAACCATCGGGGAGCCGCCCTTGTCTTCGTCTGCCGTCATCCCGCCTGATCTGTGGCGCGAGGATCTGTTCATCAATGGCCGCTGGACGGCCGCTGCCAACCGCTTCCCGGTGATCAACCCGGCCACGCGCGAGGCCATTGCGCAGGTGGCCAAGGGTGGCGTGGCCGAAACGCAGGCTGCCATTGCCGCTGCCGAAGCCGCGCAGAAGGCCTGGGCCGCCACGCCGGCCCGGGAACGCGCGGCGATCATCCGGCGCTGGCACGATCTGATCGTTGCCAATGCCGATTCGCTGGCCCGCATCCTGACCCTGGAGCAGGGCAAGCCGCTGGCCGAGGCGCGGGCCGAGATCCTGTATGGCGCCGCCTTCTTCGACTGGTATGCCGATGAGGCCAAGCGCCTCTATGGCGACATCATCCCCAGCTATGCGGCCGACAGGCGCCTGCTGGCGCTGCGCCAGCCGATCGGCGTGGTCGCCGCCATCACGCCGTGGAATTTCCCGATGGCGATGATCCCGCGCAAGGCCGCGCCGGCGCTGGCGGCCGGCTGTACCATGGTGCTGAAACCGGCCAGCGCCACGCCGCTCTCCGCCCTCGCGCTGGCGGCGCTGGCGCAGCAGGCCGGGGTGCCCGATGGCGTGTTCAACGTGGTGCCCGGCGGGGCGGCGGATGTCGGCAACACGCTGGTGGACGATCCGCGCGTGCGCAAGGTCACCTTCACCGGATCGACGGAAGTGGGGCGCACGCTGATGGCCAGGGCCAGCGCCACCATCAAGAAGCTCAGTCTCGAGCTGGGCGGCAACGCGCCGGTGCTGGTGTTCGATGATGCCGATCTTGATGCGGCGGTGGCCGGCACCATCGCCACCAAGTTCCGCAACATGGGCCAGACCTGCGTGTGCGCCAACCGCATCTATGCCCAGGCCGGCATCCACGATCGTTTCGTGGAAGCGCTGGCCAAGGCGGTGGCGGCGATGAAGGTGGGCGACGGGCTGGCCGATGGTGTGGCGCAGGGCCCATTGATCGATGATGAGGCGGTGGCCAAGTGCGAACGCCACATCGGCGATGCCGTGGCGCGCGG